>NZ_MJGC01000022.1 GCF_001746915.1 Desertifilum tharense IPPAS B-1220 | reverse complement strand
TGAAACCTTCTACACCAAGAACATTCTGCTCAACGAAGGAATTCGGGCTTGGATGGCTCCGGCTGACCAACCTCACGAGTTCTTCGAGTTCCCTGAAGAAGTTCTACCTCGCGGTAACGCGCTGTAAAAATTGAAGTTTTTGATTTTAGACTTTAGATTAAACAAGGAAGTCTAAGGTCTAAAATCGCCAATCTAAAATCGATGACTTCGATTTGTTGATGACATAAGAGGTTTTACACCGTGCAAACGTCATTTGATAGTTCAATGGTCATTGGCGGCCGCGACCAGGAAACAAGCGGTTTCGCCTGGTGGGCCGGTAATGCCCGTCTGATCAATTTGTCTGGTAAGCTGCTGGGCGCTCACGTTGCCCATGCTGGCTTAATTGTGTTCTGGGCGGGAGCGATGACTTTGTTTGAAGTCGCTCACTTCGTTCCAGAAAAGCCGATGTACGAACAAGGCTTAATTTTGATTCCTCACCTGGCAACCTTGGGTTGGGGTGTAGGTCCTGGTGGTGAAGTCATTGATACCTTCCCCTACTTTGTGGTTGGCGTTCTTCACCTGATTTCCTCTGCGGTTCTGGGCTTAGGCGGAATTTATCACGCTGTTCGCGGGCCTGAAACCCTCGAAGAATACTCTGCATTCTTCGGTTATGACTGGCGCGATAAGAACAAGATGACCACCATCTTGGGCTTCCACCTCGTCGTTTTAGGCTTAGGCGCGTTCTTACTCGTCATCAAAGCGATGTTTGTTGGCGGCGTCTACGACACCTGGGCACCGGGCGGAGGTGATGTGCGGATCATCAATAACCCCACCCTGAACCCTGCTGTTATCTTCGGTTATCTGCTGCGCTCTCCCTTCGGTGGCGAAGGCTGGCTCGTCGGCGTGAACAACATGGAAGATATCATCGGCGGTCACATCTGGGTGGGTTTGATCTGCGTTGTTGGTGGTGTTTGGCACATCCTCACCAAGCCTTTTGGTTGGGCGCGTCGCGCGTTCATCTGGTCTGGTGAAGCTTACCTGTCTTACAGCTTAGGCGCTCTGTCCCTGATGGGCTTTATCGCCTCCTGCTTTGTTTGGTTTAACAACACTGCTTACCCCAGCGAATTCTACGGCCCCACCAACGCTGAAGCTTCTCAAGCTCAAGCGCTGACCTTCTTGATCCGCGACCAACGCCTAGGTGCTAACGTCGGTTCTGCTCAAGGACCTACAGGTCTGGGTAAATACCTGATGCGCTCTCCTACTGGTGAAATTATCTTCGGTGGTGAAACGATGCGCTTCTGGGACTTCCAAGGTCCTTGGTTAGAGCCTCTGCGCGGCCCGAATGGTTTGGATCTCAACAAGATCAAGTATGATATTCAACCCTGGCAAGCTCGCCGTGCGGCTGAGTACATGACTCACGCGCCTAACGGTTCGATCAACTCTGTGGGCGGTATCATCACCGACATTAACGGGTTTAACTTTGTGAACCCCCGTGCTTGGTTGGCTGCTTCTCACTTTATTCTGGCGTTCTTCTTCTTGGTTGGCCACCTGTGGCACGCTGGACGCGCCCGTGCGGCGGCGGCTGGTTTCGAGAAGGGAATTGACCGCGAGAATGAACCCGTATTGGCAATGCCTGACCTCGACTAATCTGATTAGTGGATAAGGTCTAAATGTTAAGGCCCCTGTAGAACACAGGGGTCTTTTCCGTTTGAGGGGTAAAATGGAAGGTTAGGTTAACTTTGTCAAATGAGCGAGCGATGTCTGATTTTGCTGATGAACTGAAGTGGACGCCGGAAGCGAAGGTGAAGTTAAAGAATATTCCGTTTTTTGTCCGCCGGAAGGCTCGCCAGCGGATCGAACAGTTGGCGCGGGAAAGCGAGTCTGAGGTGGTGACAGCCGATATTGTGGAGCAGGCGCGGCTGGAGTTTGGGCAGTAGGGGCGATCGCACTAAAATTGAGTAGACCCTTAAAATCAATTGCGAGGTTTCAGATCGGGTCATGCTAAAGCAACTCACCCTGACCAATTGGAAAAGCTTTCGTCATGCCCAACTGCCTCTCGACCCCCTCACAGTTCTGATTGGTACGAATGCTAGTGGAAAATCAAACGCCATTGAGGCTTTAGAATTTTTAAAAAGAGTAGCTTTAGGTCAAGACTTTAAGACTGCTTTAATGGGCGATTCAACGATTTCTGGTGTTCGGGGCGGTGCAGAGTGGGCAGCTTATCAATCTGAACACTATTTTGAGTTAGAAGTGGTAGTTCAAGGGGAAAATCCAAACATTGACTACTTATATACACTGACAGTACAAACCAAGCCTGTAGTTCAACTATCAGGTGAAGGTATAAGAAGAAATCAATACGATCCACTTAATCCGCAGCTATTTCAACCATTAATAAATACTGAAAGACAAGAGGATTCTTCAACTATTGATGTACTTGTTCATCTTGAACCTTATGAACATTGGCAGCATTCATGGAATCGCTCTCATTCAATAATATTAACTCAAGCAACAGGATTTTATCATGATATAGAAGGTCTAGATATAGTTTCTAGAGCCATAAAAAATATTTTAGTTTTAGACCCCGTTTCTAATAAAATGCGAGAGTATTCACCTCTTTCAGAAGAAATTCAACGTGATGGATCTAACATTGCTGGTGTCTTAGCTACTTTATCCGAAGAAGAGAAAGTAAAAGTAGAATCAGCTTTATCTTCCTATGTTAAATATTTACCAGAAGGAGATATCCAGAGAGTTTGGGCAGAGAAAGTCGGAAGATTTGGGACTGATGCCATGCTGTATTGCGAGGAACTGTGGAAAGGCGATCGCACTACAGAAGGCTCTCCGAACCCTCGCACTTTGGAAATTGACGCCAGAGGAATGTCAGATGGAACTCTACGGTTTTTAGCAATTTTAACGGCACTTCTAACCCGACCCGAAGGGAGTCAACTAGTTATTGAAGAAGTCGATAATGGTCTGCATCCTTCTCGCGCAGAATTGTTGTTAAAAATGCTTAGAGAAATTGGCGAACAGCGAAAAATTGATTTATTAGTAACCACGCATAATCCAGCTTTGCTAGATGCATTAGGGCCAGAAATGGTTCCCTTTGTAGTCGTAGCGCATCGAGATATTAATGGAGATAGTCAACTCACGCTTTTAGAAGAAATTGAGAACCTGCCGAAATTAATGGCCTCTGGAACGCTAGGTAAACTCACAACGAAAGGAGCAATTGAAAGAAGCCTATCTCATCCTCGGTAGCCACCCGCATGAAAAAAGTGCTAATTATAGACACCTCCATGCTTTGCGTTTGGTTAAAAGTTCCTAAAATGGAAACTTGTGGAACTGATGAAGACAAGTGGGATTTTGGTCGTGTCGATCGTTACATAGAAGAAGAGATTGAAGCCTCAACTACGCTGGTACTTCCTTTAGCCACAATTATAGAAACAGGAAATCATATTGCTCAGGCGAGTGGAAACCGTTATCAATTAGCTCAATCTTTGGCAAAGATCGTGACTTCTGCGGCTGATGAACAATCTCCTTGGGCTGCTTTTACAGATCAGTCTGTGCTTTGGGAAGCCGAAAACCTAAAGAATTTAGCCACAGAATGGCCCGCTTTAGCATCGCAACAAATTTCTATTGGGGATGCCACAATCAAAACAGTGGCTGAGTATTATACTCAAGCAGGTTTCCGGGTTGAAATCTTAACAGGAGATAGCGGGCTGAAAGCTTATCAACCGACGACTCCAGCCCCAACGCCGCGACGACGGAGACGTTCTGGTTAAGAGTAAGCACGATCCGAATTATTCAGGTTTGCTTGACATTGACTCAGCTTAATGATAATTAAAGTCATTTAGAATCATGCAAGTGTAAGAATGACCTATTGTTCAGTAAGCGACGCCCCAGTAATTTCTGCTCAAGATTGGTATGAACTTTGGATGGAAAGTTGGGAGAAATCCTATTCAGCCGATCCCAAAGACCCTTTAGATCGAGTGGCTGATAGCCCTATCCAATTTGCGACAGGTTATAAGCGCAATATTATTCTCAATGACGAGATCTGGCTAACGCTTCATCGCTACCAATTTCATCAGGATTTGATCTTGACCTCTATTCCTTCTCAAGCGGCAGGATGTTTAGAATTTATTTTTAATTTATCTTCTATTGCCCAATATTCTGAGGCGTTGCAGATCAAATCCGGTCAACATTATTTGTTAGGGGCGATCGCGCCAGGACGCCAAAGGGTTCAGGAACTAGCGCGATCGCCAAAACTAACGGTTGACATTCATTTAGAACCAGATAGATTACTGTCCTGGATGGGCGACGTAAGTCGTGAATTTCCGGAAGATTTGTGGCGATCGCTCTCAGGAGAGCCTTACTGCTCGCCGATTCGAGATATTTCCCCCGCCATGCAACTTCCTTTACAGAAAATCATCAACTGTCCCTACCAAGGACGGGTGAAGCAACTGTTTTTAGAAAGTCAAGTTTTAGAAATTATAGCGCTGTGGATAGAGCAAGCTTTAACGGAATCTGCTAATTCTGAGCATCCTGAATTCCGCTTAAAATCCCTATCTCCTCTCAATTTAGATCAGATTGAACGAATTCATCGAGCCAAAGAAATTTTAATGCAACAATTTCAGAATCCGCCTACCCTAATGGCCCTAGCACAACAGGTTGGACTGAATGATTGCACCTTAAAACGAGGATTTCGTCAAGTGTTTGGGACGACTGTTTTTGGTTATTTGCATCACTACCGCATGGAACGCGCGCGATCGCTCCTCCTCAAACAACAACTTTCTGTAACGGCGATCGCCCATCAAGTCGGTTATCAAAATCTTTGTGCCTTTAGTACCGCCTTTCGCAAAAAGTTCGGCGTCAGTCCAAGAGCCTTAAGAACTTAGCTAAAAATTCCGTTTCAACAAACAAAAGTTCCGTTTCAACAAAGTTCTGTCTTGCAAACTCCAGTATTATCTGACAACAACAGTTGAGAAAAATTTCTAATTATCGACTCGCCCCGGTTGCAACGAACCGCAACGGGGGCTGAGTGCGCTATCGAGGAGTGGCAAAATATGAACAATCAACAGCATCTCGTGCTTACCCTAGCATTTACCTCCGCGCTGGTGGCGGCTCCCGCCTGGAGCCAAACCACCGAGGAGCCAACCCCCGCGCAGCCGTCGAGCGAGATGCAGGTTGAACCGGAGCCGCCTATTTATCTAAAAGATGTCGAGCTACCCCTAACCAGCATTGAAGCCTGGTCAACGCAATGGGCGCAAGCGATCGCCCAAATTACCAATATTCAACTGAATCCCACAGCGCAGGGGGTAGAGATGGTTCTAGAAACCCTAAACCTCCCCCTCGCCTCGCCGATCGTTTCCGTGGTAGACAATACACTAATCATTGAGATTCCCGATGCAGCGCTAGCGCTTCCGGGCGGATCGGAATTTCGCGCCGAACGTCCTGCACCTGGAATTGTGGCAATTGAAGCGACCCCATCAACCGGGAACGGAGTACAAATCCGCCTGATCGGAGAAACCAGCGCTCCTACAGTGCAAGTGACGGGTCGCGATCGCAGTTTGACCTTCAGCATTAGCAGCGCCCCTTCATCGGCTGAAATCGAAGAAATTGAAGTCGTTGTCACTGCCGGACGAACCGCCCAAGCCGTCCAAGATGTTCCCCGATCGATCACCATTATCAACCGCCAGCAAATTGAGACTCAGACCAACGTTACGCGAGATATGCGGCAGATTCTGGGCAAACTCGTTCCTGGCTTTGGGCCACCCACGAACGAAGCCAACCCGCGATCGATCGTTCAAAGCCTGCGAGGGCGTAGCGCTGCGATCTTAATTGATGGCGTTCCCTTAACGTCCAACTACGGACTCGATCGCGAATTGAGAACTATCGATCCCGATATCATCGAACGGATTGAAATCGTGCGCGGGCCAACCGCTATCTATGGAGGTCAAGCAACGGGAGGCGTCATCAATATTATTACCCGGCGTCCCACCGGGCGATCGCTAGAAGTCAACCTAGACGCAAACTTAGGTGTATCTCTGACCCATCCTCGCGATAGCTTTAGCAATGACTTTGGCGTTGGTGTTTCTGGAACCGAAGGCATTTTTGACTACCTGCTATCCGTTCGTCGAGAAGATCGGGGCGCGATTTTTGATGCTCAAGGCGATCGCATTCCCGACACGGGGGGAGGTAGCTTAATTGATTCTGAAACCTATAGCATCTTAGCCAAAGCCGGATTCAACTTTGACGAGCAACAACGCCTGCAACTCACGTTTAACTTTTACGACGGACGACAGGATACCCGATTTATTTCTGACCCCAGCATTCGCCAGATTCCAGGAATTCAAAAAGCTAGACCCCTCGCCGTTAACCCGACTATTCGAGGAACCGATCGCGCTGGCGATCGCCGTCTCGTTGCCAACCTCAACTATAGCCATGAAGACATTTTAGGAAGCCGTTTGCAAGCTCAAGCTTACTATCGGGACTACACCTCTATTGTCGGTGCCGAAGACTTTCGAGGCGGCTTCTTTGACGCGATCGTTCGCCAACGCGCTGGCGGCGATAAATGGGGAGGACAATTACAAATAGAGACCCCGCTACCCTTTTTGAACGATCGGACAAACTTAGTTTGGGGGGTCGATTACGTCCGCGAGAATAACAAAGCCCCCTTTGAAGTCTTCGATCCAGTCAGCTTCGATCGAGACAATACCCTCCGCAAGCTCGAAGAACGGACTTTTGTTCCCCTGCATATCCTCAATCAACTGGGGTTATTTGCTCAACTCCAATGGGAGATTAGCGATAATTTCTTACTCAATGGTGGAGTTCGTCACGAACGCATCGGTGTAGAAGTCGAAGATTACACCACCTTTTTTGGCAGACCGATTCAAGGGGGCAACCTCAACTTTAACGCCACCGTGTTTAATATCGGCAGTGTTTACAAGCTTGACGAAGCTGTCAGTTTATTTGCAAGCTTCTCTCAAGGCTTTTCTGTTCCCGCCTTTGGGGGGATTCTCCGCAATCCTCCAGCAGAATTTACAAGCGTTAGACAAAATCTTCGCCTCACCGAAGCCGTTAAAGTCAACAACTACGAATTGGGAATTCGCGGCCAATGGCAGGGCGGACAGGCCACCTTATCCGGCTTTTATAATACTTCTGACCTCGGCGAAGATTATGCTTTTACGGGGGGTGTTTCGCGCCTAGTCCGCGCCCCAGAGCGATTCTATGGGATTGAAGCCAGCGTAGACACGCGCTTAAATAATTCCTGGCAAGTGGGAACGACTGTCAGTTGGGTAGAAGGAGAAAATAAAGAGGAAGAAAGCGGTGATTATCTGCCCATTTCCACCTTTTCAATTCAACCCCTAAAATGGACATTCTACGTGGAAAATCAAACGACGCGCCGTTGGAGCAATCGCTTGCAATTCTTGTTTGTGGGCGGGCGCGATCGCGCTTTTAAAGCGGGCGTCGATAATGCCGAAATAAACCCTTACTTTGTTGTGGACTATCTCAGCAATATTCAAATTGGCTCAGGAACTTTGCAAATTGGCATTCAAAATCTCCTAAACAGCCAATACTTCCCGGTTCACTCGCAAGTTGTGGGCGGATTCAACGAGACTTTTAATGCTGCGGCGAGGGGAATAACATTCACGGTGGGTTATCAAATCAGATTTTAACTTCACCTTTGGACAATTTCCGACTTCCTAGACTATAGTCCTCTCAACTGGAAGGTGAACAAGGTACAGGGGGCAAAGCCCCCCCTTATTCACAAACAACTTGCGAACGCTATATAACGGGAAGTCTGTCAATCATTTCAGCTTGTTCTAGGCTTTCTATGCTTAACCTCTTCTACCGTTGTTCAACTCTGCTTTTACTTCTTTCAATTACCGCTTGCAGTTTGCCCAGTCAGCCACCGCCTAGAAATCTCAGCAATACCAATCCGTCTATCAGAGTTACGGATGCTTCGGGAACTGAAATTGCCTTAGTTGATTCTCCCCAAAAAATTGTTTGCTTGCATTTAAGTTGCATTGATACCTTAGCCGAACTGGACTTTCCTCCAATTGGCGTTCATAACGGTCTGCTATCGTTAGCCAATAGTCAGGTTTATTTTAGCAACCCAAAGCATGAGTTTGTCCCCCTTGCCGGACATGCTGAAGTGAGCCTAGAACAGCTTTTACAACTTAAACCCGACTTAATTATGGGGGTTCTGGGACTGGAATATCAACGGCAGCGATTCCAGCCTATTGCGCCGCTATATGTTCTCCAAGTAGAAAGCTATCAAGATGCTCTAGAAAACTTAAAAGCAGTTGGAGCATTAATTGGCAGAACAGAACGAGCAGAAATCGCTGCTCAAGCCTTTCTGGATAAACTGAATACTTATAAAGCTAAAGCGCCAAAAAACCGAACCGTCTTGCTAACCAATGGAACGACGGGGAGATTTTTTATTGCCACAGATCGATCCTTAGTTGGCTCCGCCCTAGCTGAGTTGGTTCAGTACCCCTGGGAGCTTTCCGATCGAATACCGAGCGCGATTAATTGGGCGCAGTTTTCCCAGGAAGAAATTCTTAAAATTGACCCGGATGTGATTTTTATTTTAGTGGCAAACCCCCAGCCTAATCGTTTAGAAGAATTACGAAAACATAGCTTTTGGCAAGGACTAAAAGCGGTCAGAAATGGGGAAGTTTACGAGTTGAGCGATGATTTAGCTGGGGGGTTATCATCGGGAACGCGATCGCTCTCTGCATTGCTCGATGCGATGATGCCGAAGGTCTATCCCGATGTGTTCGGTGAGTCTGCGCCCGATTGATTCAAGCTTACTCCAACCAGGGACGGCTGACTTTTTCTAAATCTGCAACATCTTCTGGGTTCAAACTCCAACCTAATGCTTCGGCGTTCTGTTGCGCTTGTTGGGCATTTTTGGCTCCTGGAATGGGAACCACTCCTTGCGCGACTAGCCAGTTGAGAGCAACTTGAGCCGGGGTCTTTTTGTGTTGGTCGGCCAAACGCTTGAGGAGGGTGACAACGGGGGCAATTTTTCGCAACCCATCGCGACCAAAACGCGGATCGAGTTTTCTGGCACCTGTGGGGGTTGTCTCTGGGTCGTATTTTCCAGTGAGCAATCCTTGGGCTAGGGGGCTGTAAGCTAAAATCGTAATTCCTAGCTCCTGGGCTTTGGCGTAGATGCCGTTGACTTCAATTTGGCGCGAGAGCAGGGAGTATTTCACCTGATTCACGGCTAAGGGGATACCTCGCTTTGCCAGAATGTCGTAGGCTTGTTGCATTTGGCTAGCGGAATAGTTACTGACACCAATTGCGCCAATTCTGCCGCGTTTCACCTCATCGGCTAAGGCATTCATTAAGGTTTCTTGACCCATGAAGAAGGCGAACGGTTGATGCACTTGGTAGAGTTCTACCCGCTCAACTTGCAGGCGTTTTAAGCTAGCACTGAGCGCTTCTGAGACGGCGGAGGCACCGAAGCGCCAAGGGACGGGCATATATTTTGTAGCAATTTGGGCTTGGCGACCCGTTTCTTTCATAAACTGACCGAGAAGCGATTCAGATTCGCCAAAACCGTAGATTTCTGCGGTGTCAAAGAAGCTAATTCCGCTATTTAAGGTTGCTTCAAACGCGGTTTTGACTTGCTGGGCATCGTAATCGCTGCCATAGCTCCAAAAAAGCTTATCTCCCCAAGCCCAAGTCCCAATCCCTAGGCGAGTGAGGGTAGGGCCGTTTTTGCCTAACGTCACCGTTTGCAGGGTTTGCATCGCGAGGTACCCTTTAACTTTACAGTTCTTGATGTATTGTAACTCGATCGAGAAAGCGGCAACCGCCAAGTTATAATACCGCAGTAATTTACCGACAATCCTCTATCTTAAGAAGTGGAGTTTAACGAAACTGACACATTGAGATTGAGAGTCAACTAGCGACTTGAAAATTACCGTGGAACATCAAGATTTATTAGATTCAATTGTTGCTGAGATTGGCGCTTTAATGGTTGAGGATGAGAAGATTAAGGATGAGGTGAATGCACTGAGGCAAGAAGTTGAACTCCTCAAACATCGCGCGATAGAGACGCAAATCGACTTTAGAGAACTCAAGAAAGAATCGGCTCGAATTCGATCGCTATTTGCAGAAATTCGCGATCGCACTCAACAAACTCGCGAGGATACGGCGCAAATTCGCGCTAACCAGGCTCAATCCGTTGCGGATGCGGCCCAAGCCCAAGCGGATATTGCTCAGGCTAAAGCTGACATTGCTCAAGCTGAGGCCGATCTCGCAGAAGTTGAGAGCGATCGCCCTACTATTGAAGATGACTCGCAATAATTTAAGATTGAATGCAGACCAGTTGAGCGGTAAACTTGAGCATTAGAGCCTTTAACATCGGGGCGGTACTCTTCAATCCGCAGCATTTTTAGTCATCTCGCAATTTAAAAAAATGGCAACTGGCGATTTTTCTCCTTCTCAACCCACAAATTCAGCCACCCGCCGCACCCTACCCAACGTCAACCTCGGAACCATGTTCCGCTTGGGACTATTCCAAATGGGTTTAGGGTTGCTATCCTTACTGACTTTGGGAATTCTCAACCGCGTCATGATTGGCGAACTTGCCATTCCAGGGACGATTACGGCGGGTACCATTGCCATGTATCAGTTTGTCTCGCCCGCCCGCATCTGGTTTGGACAAATGTCCGACTCCAAACCCATTCGCGGCTATCATCGCACGGGCTATATTTGGCTGGGTTTAGCAAGCATGTGTATTGCTCTATTTCTAGCAGTCCAAGTGGTTTGGCGGCTTAACGCCAGCTTAGACGCCAATGGCTGGACAGCAGTCACAATGGGATGGGTAGGCTTATTAGCGCTGATGTTTGCCGTTTATGGTTTGTGCATCAGTTCCGCTTCCACCCCCTTCGCCGCCTTGTTAGTGGATGTCTCCGAAGAAGAGAACCGCTCCCAACTGGTAGGCATTGTCTGGTCTATGCTGATGGTAGGTATTGTCGTTGGGGCGATTACGGGCGAGCGAATTTTAGCAGGTTTAACTCCAGAAACCCTACAAGCCGAGATTACTCGCCTGTTTGTCTTATTTCCCCTCAGCGTTCTAGTTTTAGGGATTATTGGCACCCTAGGCATCGAAAAGAAATATTCGCGCTACGCTACTCGCTCTAGCCTGATTAACCGGGAAGATAAAATTACCCTCCGCACGGCTTATAAAGTTTTAACCGCTTCTCCCCAAACCGGAATTTTCTTTACCTTCCTCGTCATCATGACCATTGGCTTATTCATGCAGCAACCCATCCTCGAACCCTACGCCGGGGATGTGTTTGGGATGAGTATTGCTGAGAGTGCGGGTTTAAACAAGTATTGGGGGATGGGGATTTTAATTGGGATGGCGATAACCGGGTTTGCTGTCGTTCCCCGCATTGGCAAAAAACCGAGTACCCGTTTAGGTTGCTTGCTGACAGCCGGATGTTTTGCGCTGATTATTTTAGCCGGGTTAACCCAAACGCCGACTTTACTCAAAAGTGCAGTCTTCCTGTTTGGCTTATCCTCTGGCGTTCTCACCAACTCCGCCATCAGCCTCATGCTCGATTTAACCGCCGCCGAAACCGCCGGAACCTTTATTGGTGCGTGGGGTTTAGCGCAAGCAATGGCACAGGCGATCGCCACCGTCTCTGGCGGTACAATTTATGATATCGGTCGTTGGGCGTTCAATAATCCTATGTTTGCCTACGGTCTGGTGTTTGCGATTGAAGGGTTAGGGTTAGTTGCCGCCGTCTTTTTGCTCGAACGCGTTAATGTTAAAGAGTTCCAAACCACGGCACAAGCAGCTATCCTGGCTGCAATGGAAAGCGATATTGACGGCTAATGAAACAATTTTGGCATCATGTTTTAGAGTTTGCAGAAGAAACTACAGCCCATGTTGCGGTGAAACTTCTGCAAGATTTTGGTCAAGTGCAAGCCGAAGAGAAAAGCGATCGCTCTTTGGTGACACAATCGGATAAATGGGCCGATAAAGCCATCCGAGACGCCATTAACTCCACCTTTCCAGATCATGGCATTTTAAGCGAAGAAACTAGCCATATTTTCCCCGATACGGAGTGGTGTTGGGTAATTGACCCCATTGATGGGACAACGAACTTTACGCGGGGGGTGCCGTTGTGGGGAATTTCCTTGGCGCTACTCTACCAGGGAATGCCAGTTTTCGGGTATGTTTACTTGCCCCCAGTCGAACAAGGGTTTCATGCCTTTTATGGTAAAGCCCTAGACATGAAAGCGCCCGATGCTGAAGCCTATCTCAATCAGCGGGTACTGAAACCCACTCCAGATGAACCGAGTGGCAATCACTTTTTTAATCTTTGTTCCCGCAGTACCGAAGTGATTGTGCGATCGCCTGATTTTCCCTGCAAGTTTAGGATGTTAGGAGCGGCAACCTATAACCTATTAACCGTCGCCGCAGGCATTGCCATTGGCGCTGTAGAAGCCACGCCCAAAATTTGGGACATTGCGGCAGTTTGGGCAATTATTCAAGCGTCTGGAGCCTCCTGGGTGCCGCTCAATGGCGAAACAATTTTTCCCCTTAAGCCTGGAGAAAACTACGAAGCGAAAACCTATCCAACCCTGGCTGTCAGTCGTGCAGAACTGATTGAGGTGTTTCAACCTTTAGTTGAATTTATCGCCCAACCTTAGATCTCGGTGGGGTAGTAGGCTGGGTTAGCGTTAGTAAGGATGTTGGGTTTCACTGCGTTTTGCCCAACCTACTACTCATATTTTCACGCCCGGTAAATGGTAGGTTGGGTCGCTGACCCAACATCCCCCACGAAGCCTCTAGGATTGTTGAGGATGTTGGGTTTCACTGCGTTCTACCCAACCTACCACGGCTCATCTTCGTTGTAAGGATGTTGGGTTTCACTGCGTTTTGCCCAACCTACCACTCATATTTTCACGCCCGGTAAATGGTAGGTTGGGTCGCTGACCCAACATCCCCCACGAAGCCTCTAGTTGAGGATGTTGGGTTTCACTGCGTTCTACCCAACCTACCACGGTTCATCTTCGTTGTAAGGATGTTGGGTTTCACTGCGTTCTACCCAACCTACGCGACTATCAGCGCCTAACGTTAAATCTCGGTGGGGTAGTAATATTCGTGAAAGTCTTCGCGCACCTGCTGGTAGAGATGGGTATCTTGTCCTTTCAGGGCAACTACACTATAGATTCTGACGGCTGTGGCGCGACCTTTTACCCATTGTTCTCCTAAGTCGATGGCTTCTACCTCATCAGCCACCAGTTGATAGAGGGGTTCTGTAATTAAAATATCGGTGCCAAAATTTTTGGTGAGTCCTTCTACCCGACTCGCCACATTTACCGTATCGCCAATTACCGCATATTCGCGACGGCGCAGAGAACCAATATCTCCGGCTATCAGTTCGCCGTAATTAATCCCAATCCCATTAAACAGTTGTTTTTTCCCCTGCTGCTGCCAGAGTTCCCGCAAACGCATCAAGTTTTGACGCATTCCTAACGCAGCTTTTACCGCATTCAGGGCATCTTGTTGGGGGCCTTGGGAAACCGGAGAGCCAAATTCTGCCATAATGGCATCGCCGATAAACTTATCCACCGTTCCCCCAGCGCTGAGAATGGCTTCCACCATTGCCTCAAGATAGGTGTTAAGTTGTTCGACTAATTCTTCCGGTTCGAGTTGAGTTGAGAGGGTGGTGAAGTCTCGGATATCAGAAAATAAGACCGCCGCCTGAATGCGACGACCTTTAAGAAGGGCCTGATATTGTTGCGGTTGTTTGAGAATTTCGTTCACAATTGGCGCTGCAACATAACGTTCTAGGGCATGACGCACTTTCTGTTTTTCTAAACGATCGCCGATCGCAATTGCCGTAAAGTACGACACGCTACTGAGAGCGATCGCGCCCATTGGAATTGCAGCGGGTAAAATTAAACCCGCGTAGGTCAATAAAAGATAGCTGCACCCTGCCCAGGCGATCGCCACTCCAAATCCTGAGAGCAGTTGCCATAACGGTCGTTGGGGCACCAACCGTACCAGCGAGCTAGCCGCAACCACCAGGATAAAGACAAAGATACCGCGTCCCCAAGAATCTGCAAAGAGCGGTCGGAGCGATCGCCCTTCTAATAGCGTCGCGACTGAGTTAGCATGAATTTCAATCCCCGTCATGGGTGCAGGGTGTAAGGCGGTTTGAGAAAATGGCGTGCGATGTTCGTCTTTAAAAAAGGGCGCTGTCGGTCCAATCAAGACAATCTTATTTTCAAACACTCGCCCCTGTTGCAAATATCCCTCCCAATTATCTGTTTCTAGCACCCGGACAATGGGAATTGTGGGAAATGTTTGATTGGGGCCATAAAAATAAATTTCCGTTCCGCGCGGTTCGGGATAGGCAACCCCGGCGGCGCTGAGAGTCGCTTCTGCAAAGGAAGGCAGCGTTTCCACTCCGACTAAATTACTTAACTGTTGCTTATAGGTTCTCGCCAAAGCGCGAATTCGATTATCGGTTGCTGGAATATAGTTAATAAACCCTACTGGCGTTGTCGGGGTGGCGAATTCCGGTAACGGTTTCAGCAGTTGGGTGAGTTGTCCTTCTGGGGTAATGGTATCTTCATACAAAGCGGCGATCGCCACCTTGCCGGGATACTTTTGTAGAATAGCTTGCAAAGCGCGATCGTCTTCTGGGCCATAACTGCTGGGCAGATCGAAAACCAAATCGAGCGCTACAGCCTTCGCCCCGGCCTGCATCAAGCGATCGATAATCGTAGCATAGACCTGACGTTCCCACGGCCAAGTCTGCAAAGGTGCCAGTTCCGGTTCCGCCTGCGGATCGACTTGCTCCCCCCTCGCCAAGGATTCGCGATCGATCGCTAAAATAATCATCTCCTCTGGCGGCGCAACCGGGCCGCGCAACTGAAAAAAGACTAATTGGAGATTGCGCTCTAGCAATTGTACGGGACGGTCTTGAATAGTTGCGATCGCCCCTAAGATTGCCCACACCCCAGTCAGCAGCACGCCCACTTGCAACGGGGTTAAATGAATCCAAGGTAAAGGAGAACGAGTAGATGCACCCTTAGCCGAAAACCAGGATTGAACGCGCCAAAAATTGTGCATGATCGCTTTAGAATTGCGTTGCTAAGGGAAGTTCAGAATAAAACTGGGTCGTTGCTAATTCCAACTTTAAATCGCGATCGCCATTAGGCAAATCGTAGCGCAGGAGAACCACCCCCTGTAGCTCTAAATCCGATAGGCGAACCTCTCTACCCAAACGACCTAACCACATCTGGCTAAAAGCCACATCTTCAGGGGGAAGCGTCACCCCGCCCGATGCATTGGGAATCAACCTTGCCCCCCGGTTGCTGTAAACTTGCACCCATTGCCGATCCTGGCGAGCATACAGTTGATACACCGCATTGGCATAACGCGTCAGGGGTTTATCAAAAACCTCCAATTGCAAGCGAATACCAGTCGCCTCTTGTCCAAAATCTGCCATTCTCGCCATCTGCAAGCGCGTATCCCATCCCTGGCGATTTTCTCGCGGCGCTAGGGGGAAGACTGCACCCGGAAAGAGCGTTTCATAGGCTTGTCTGAGGCGTGCTAGGTTGGGTAAATCTGCATCAAACCCCTCTACTAGCGGCCCTGTGAGAATCTCGTCGTAGCTGGTTTGGGGCATCTGGCGCACCGGACTAAAGCGGCCATCGCGCTGCACAATAATCCCTTGACCTTGAGCCAGCCTAACGGGTTGGGTGCGGCGTTGAGTCATTGGAGAGACTTCAACTTCACCTTCTAACACGCGAACGTGGGTATCGCCTTGTTCGTTAATATCCATGTAGTAAGTCGTTCCCCGGACGCCAGCGCGTACGGTACTGCTACAGCCGTTGGCTGCACCGCTGACTAAAATTTCGCCCTGCTGAATTTGAAAGCACTGCTGACCGACGGTTAAGGCGGAGTTGGGGCCTAAACGACCGAGCGCCCCTGTATTAAATGTAAGCTGGGTGCGAGCCTGGGTCGTGCGGACTTGTTCGCCCGTGCGGGCAATATCGCGAATTCTGGCAGGTTGGGCGCGGATAAACACTTGATTGCCCACAATTTGGGTAATGGTGGCTTGGGTGACGCTAGTTGATTGGGCTAGCAGCGGTAAACCCAGTAACATTACAAAACCCCAGGCAATGATTAAGCGTTGTCCGAAACGTAAAAAACGTTTTTGAACGTGCGAAAACCTCCATCGATCCAACATAACCACAAGCCTCCGATCGCATCACGATTAGATTTACATCTTTGAGACTGGGAATCCGATTTTTTTGTGTCGTTAGGAGTGCGATGGCTCTTTTTGATACGAGGCATCCCCGGAAAATCCTGCCCCCGGAAAGACTTGTTCTAGCGCTTCTTGAACGTCTAATAAACCGGGAAACTCTGTTTGAAATCCTTGAAAAAGCGGCCCATTTAAAATCTTTTCAAAACGTTCGATCGGCCACTGCGTCACGGAACCAAAACGACCTTGAGTGTCGATAATGATGCCTTGACCTTGAATAAGGCTAACCGATTCTTGGGCAGTTTTTCGCAGGGGCGCGAGTTCCACTTCTCCTTCTAGAACTCCCACTTCTGTTTGTCCGCTTGCACTCACTTCCATCCAGTAGCTTGTCCCCCGCACGCCAGCGCGAACGGTGTTGCTACAACCGTTAGCGGCTCCTTTGACTAAAATTTCGCCCTGTTGAATTTGAAAACACTGCTGTCCAATGGTAAGGACGGTGTTTTGTCCTAGGCGACCGATGGCTCCTGTATTAAAGTTAAGTTGAGTTCTCGCGCGGGTGGTGCGGACGGGATCTCCCTGTCTGGCGCGGTCTTGAGGACGGGCGGGGCGATCGCGAACTAGCACTTGTTGACCGACAATATCCACAATGGTAGCTTGCGTCACTAAGGGGGGTTGAGCAACGTTACGATGGGCATTGAAGACCGCAGACAGCAGCGTGAAGGTACTGAAAGAGGCGATCGCAATTCCCAGAAATAGCAAAGAGCGCCAACGCGATCGATAGCCCAACACGAAGCCCTTGAATTTTGCTAACATACCACATCACCTCCAACTCTTAAAGATTGCAGCCAGCAGGCAAAGCTCGCTACAGATCGTGATTCCCGATGACCATTGCCAGAATTTCAGCTTTGACCTGTTGCCAAGTTTTTTCTCATTTTTAGTACCCGTTTAAATACTTAAAATGAGCGAATTAGAGGCACCCCTTAGCATTCGGTCTGATTTTCAGTGTACTCTGCTAACTTTGGAAACGTCTTCTAGACCCGAATTTCCAGAGCCGTCAGTATCCCTGCGCTCAGTTCTTAGGGATAGTACAATTTTAACGAGTTTTTCTAAACCAGTTTTACTTTAAAAAACTGTACTACTTAAACTGGGTAAATCTGTACCTTATCAAGATTTCGGACTTCCTTCAAAGTAGAGTGAAGCACTGAGATTTTCCAGGGAGGTCAGCTTAGATGAAAGCTGTTAATGCACCGCTAAATATTATAGAAATTAGCCTGAAATCGCCTCCGCTTCAATCTGCGATCGCCGCAGTGTTTCGCCAAGTTCGGTTAACACTTGCCCGTTACTTAGCGCCAGCCACAGAACCCTACATATGGCAGGAAATTCAGCGCGATCGCACCCCCGTTTGGTACGTCTACGATCCGCATCGCGATCGCACCTTCTGCTTCACCTCAGAATCAGAAGTTCGCATCTGGATTGAAAATCGTTATTCTCAGTAAACCCAAATCATGAAACAATCTTTTAACCTCAACTACACCGAAAACAAAACCCCTATTTTGTTTTCTAAACTTCAGCAATGGCTCATCCGTTTCGTGCAATTTAGCTGCTTTTACGGTTACTATCTCGCCAGCCCACAAAAGGCAGAGGCTAGAATAAAAGCACATCTAGCAAGCCGAAATCAGAAGATGACCCCATGACAGACCAACACCCTCTACTTCTGCGAACCCAGCAAATTATGTCCAATTTGCACCGCTTCTCTCATCCGTGGAATCCCAATTCCGAACTCATGGGAACTCAGTTAGGCAAAGCAGTAGGATTACAGCGCACAGGGGTTAACTTGATCGCAGTTCCCCCTGGTAAAGAATCCTTCATCTATCATTCCCACTATCGAGAAGAAGAATGGATTTATATCCTATCGGGTCATGGTGTAGCAGAAATTGATGGGGCAGAATTTGCAGTCAGTGCCGGAGATTTTATGGGATTTCCTACGCCTTCAGTCGCGCATCATCTTAGAAATACAGGAGATGAAGACCTGCGGTATCTCACAGGAGGAGAAAATTTAGATATCGAAATTGCTGAGTTCCCGCATTTAGGCAAACGCATGATTCGGCGTGAAGGCGCGATTGAAATTTATAATTTATCCGACGCCAAACCCTTTGAACCATTAGATTCTTGATGCTAGCTCCCATTCGAGAAATCGCTTCTAGGAGGTGAATCCACTGATGGGTAGCCAATCTAACGCCCAAACATCAACCCGCTAAACTCAAACTTTTCTTCCAGACAACTGTATAATCCTTCTGATTTAACTGCTGATGGCGAGTATCGGCAGTTTTTTCTTGGAATTTCCCAATCATAAGTTTAATTAATCAAGAATCGGGGGTAGAGCCTCACAACCTTCTCCCTCGCGTTGTGAAGTTTCGAGTAGCATGGGTGATTGACCACTTGTGGTGGGTGAAAGCACCTAGAAATGTTGAAACTCGACACCAACACGATTATTTCCAGCCTTCTGATCTTTATCCCCATTTCCATCGCGGCACACTTCCTCGGATGGGGATCGACCACCATCTTTATCACCTCTGCGCTAGCCATCGTTCCCCTCGCCGCCTGGATGGGAACCGCTACCGAAGAAATTGCCGTGGTTGTCGGCCCCAACTTAGGGGGACTGATGAACGCCACCTTTGGCAACGCCACTGAATTAATTATCGGGATTGTTGCCCTCAAAGCGGGTCTGATTGATGTCGTCAAAGCCAGTATCACCGGCTCTATCATCAGTAACCTGTTACTGGTGATGGGGTTTGCGATGCTGCTAGGCGGTATCCGCTATAAAGAGCAAAGCTTTACCCCAATTGTGGCGCGGCTGAACGCGTCCGCTATGAACCTCGCCGTGATTGCGATTTTGGTTCCTACTGCGGTTGATGTCACCTCCAATGGCATTGACGAGCCAATTATGCAAAAACTCTCCGGCGCAGTCGCCATCGTCCTGATTTTGGTCTATGGGTTAACGTTGCTATTCTCGATGAAAACCCACTCGTACCTCTATGATGTCGGTCTGGCTGAAAATGAGGAAGAAGGAGAAGAACCGGGCGAAAAACCCAATATTTTGCTATGGTCTGGGGTTTTACTTGCTTGTACCCTAGCGGTGGCGCTAGAGTCGGAATTGCTTGTAGACTCCTTAGAAGAAGCAACCACCTATTTAGGGTTAAGTGCCTTATTTACCGGGGTGATCCTCGTTCCTATTATCGGTAACGCTGCCGAACACGCCACGGCGGTAACGGTAGCGATGAAGAATAAGATGGATTTATCGGTTTCCGTCGCTGTCGGTTCGAGTTTGCAAATTGCCTTGTTTGTGGCTCCTGTGTTGGTTTTAGCAGGCTTAGTCTTTAACCAACCGATGGATTTAGATTTTAATCCGTTTGAACTGGTTGCCGTAACTGTTGCAGTTTTGATTGCGAACTCTGTAAGTTCGGATGGTCGGTCTGACTGGTTGGAAGGGTCGCTACTGTTAGCGGCTTATGTGGTTTTGGCGCTAGCGTTCTTTTTCCATCCGGTTGTAGAAGGTTTAGCGTAGTTAAAAAAGAGAGGTTGTGCGCTTAGGCATAGCCTACTATTTTTTTGAGATGTGAGGGTGCGTTGGACGAGCGATCGCAATTTGTACGCCAGCGCATCCTCTCTTGTCCAAGCTTTTTGACAAGCCGCCTACTGGATAACTCTCAAGCACTATCAGACAATGATTGCAATGCTGTTTTGGCAGAAATACCCCAAGGACATTCGATTTTACTTGGGTTTGTTTATGGCGGTTTTAATTCTTGTTGTGGGAGTTCATAGCGGTCTTAAACTCGGAAGCTCGTTATTCAAAAATGAACTGAGAATTTATAATTGGTCAACGTATATCGACCCAGATATCATTATTGAGTTTGAAAAACAAAACAAAATTAAAATTTCCTACGACACCTATGAATCTAATGAGGAACTTTACGAACAGCTCAAGCATCATTCTGCTCATTATGATATTATCTTTCCCAGCGATTACATGATTGAAATCATGATTGCGGAGGGAATGTTGAGGAAGCTCGATCGCCAAGCCATTCCCAATGCCGTCCATCTCGAACCTCAGTTTATCAACCCTCCCTACGATCCAGGCAATCAATATAGTTTTCCGTATCAATGGGGAACTCTAGGCATCGGTTATAATCAGCGAGCCACCCAAACTGAAATTGACAGTTGGTCGGCAATGTTCGATCCGCAATATGAAGGGAGAACAGCTTGGCTTGATGCAACGCGCTATACCCTAGGAGTCATCCTCATTTACTTAGGTTTTGACCCCAATACGACCAAAGTAGATGAAATTAACCAAGCCAGAGATTGGATTATTCAACACAAGGCTGCGATCGCGGCTTTTCCGCCCGACACTGGAGAACTATTGCTCGATCGGGGCGATGTCGATCTAACCTTTGAATGGAGCGGCGATGTCTTCCAGGTGATGAAGCATAATCCCGATTTGCGTTATGTGATTCCTAAAGAAGGGACGATTATTTGGATGGATAATATTGCAATTCCGAAGCATTGTCACCACCCAACCTTAGCCCATAAATTTATTAACTTTGTTCTAGAACCTGAAGTGGGCGCTCAAATTTCTAACTTTATTCACTATGGAACGCCAAACAAGAGTGCGATCGCGCGCGGCTTAATTAGCCCCCAAGACTTAGAAAATCCAGGTATTTATCCCCCTCCGGAAGTCTTTTCTAAGCTGCAATATATCAAGGACGTAGGAGAAGCAACCGCCCTATACGAACAAGCTTGGGCAGAAGTCCGGGCGGGCATTGGTCGTTAAGCTAATTGACTGACACTCACTGCTGAAAGTCCTATGAGTTGCGTCGGTTGGGTTAGCGCCATTCGTAACCCAACAGCAGCCAGGGTTGTGTTAGGTTTCGGACATCAACTCAACCGGCGCGACTATCTTGATTGTCACTAACCTTCTAAACTTTACACTCATCCTAGGAGAACCCCCCTGCAACCATGATTGGGTTTGGCAAACGCTTAAGTCTGGCTTTATTCTTCGCAGCAACGGGCTGGCAAATTTTCCCCGCAACCGCCCTTGCTTTTTCCGATACCCAAAATTACTGGGGTCAGCAATGCATTGCAGAACTCGCCAAGCGTCAGCTAGTTAGCGGCTATCCCGACGGGCGGTTTCGTCCGAATGGCAGCGTCACGCGGGCAGAATTTGCAGTTTTGATGTTAAATGCCTTTCCCAGCGCCCCCATCAAGCGCCCGCAAACCCGTTTTAGCGATGTTCCCCCCAGCCATTGGGCCTATCGTGCCATTACAGACGCCACCATGCGAGACTTCTTTGCAGGCTATCCGGGCGGCGTCTTTCAACCGCAACAAGCCATTCCCAAAGCCCAAACCCTGGGGGTACTGGCCGGGGCGATGGGTTATGCTCGACCCAATTATCCCTTGCGAGTATTGCAGCGCTATTTCCGAGATGCCAACGGGACGCCCAATTATGCCCAAAGCGCGATCGCAGCCGCTGCCCAACAGGGCGCGATCGCCGCTTATCCCGATCCGCAACAACTGAACCCCAACCAAATTACCACGCGCGGAGAAGCCGCCGTCTATCTGTGTCGCGCCCTGAATATCCCAGGCGTTCCCCCTCAATACATTGCTGGGGTAGAAATTCGTCCCCAAACCGTCTTACCCCTTCCCGGTAGCTTAGATGCGGTACCCATCTTTAATAGCAACAGCCCCGAACTAGTTCTCAATGAGGGTATTCTTTTATCCACCTTTCCCCCGACGGGCAAACAACACGCCCAAGCCCACCTCAACTATCGGTTTAACGGGCGCTTTGATGTGTTTACCCACCATATCACCAGGGCTGAAACTCCCACCCAGGCCCATCCGCTGTATCAGGGCATCTTAATTCATAACCCCACTAGTCAACCCATCACCGTCGAAGTCTTGCAAGCCGCCAGCTACTTAGGAACGCCGGATGCGCCGTTTATTGACTTACCCGACGTGGCAGATAATACCGATGGTCGGGTGTATTCCGGGCCGGGGAGTCGCGTCACCAGCGATATTTTACGGGGCGTGCGTCAAGAGACCTTCCCAGAAAGCATTACCATTGACCCGCAGCAAAGCCAAATGCTGATGAATAAACCCATTCCCATTCAGCGCACCCCGTCTTCTAATGG
Organism: Desertifilum tharense IPPAS B-1220; assembly: GCF_001746915.1. Lineage (NCBI taxonomy): Bacteria > Bacillati > Cyanobacteriota > Cyanophyceae > Desertifilales > Desertifilaceae > Desertifilum > Desertifilum tharense. The sequence goes on along the minus strand of NZ_MJGC01000022.1, from coordinate 109,559 downwards.
GCGTTCGACCGCGATCCGCTTGCAAAGTAGCGGGCCGGTGTATCTGGCTAATATTGCCCTGAAAGCCCCCCGCGAAGGCAGTCGCTATCGAGCGCCAAACCTCAGCGAATGGGAGAATGCTTTAAATCTACAGCCTTTAGCAACCCCTCGCGATCGCGCCCCCACGCCCCTCGATCCGCCCCAGGAACCCACCATTTTTAGCCGGGTGGCCGGTGTCTCCCAGGGTTCGCGCTGGCAAGCAGAAATCAAAGATAGCGAGGCGGTAGACTATCTCAGCATTCCAGCAACGGGCAATGCTATTTCCTACGTCTTAAGCACGCTGCACTTAGTCACCTTGGGGACTAACCAAATTCAAAGCGCCCCCATGCTGCGCCGCTATCCCGATACAGCTTACTACGCCCATAGCAATTACAGCGTGGAATACGACCTCACCCTCCCGCTGATCAATAATAGCGATCGCATTCAGGATGTCACCCTTTCCCTATCAAGTCCCCTGAAAGACGAAGGGGGAACGGATCGCTTGCTATTCCACAACCCGCGCGTCGATCAAGTCCATTTTCGAGGAACGGTCAAATTACGCTACCAAAGCGATAAGCGCGAAGCCCAAACCCGTTACGTCCACATCGTCCAACGGCGCGGCCAACCGGGAGAACCCCTGGTAAAGTTACGCCTATTTCCCCAAGAACGGCGAACCGTTCAGCTTAACTTTCTCTACCCGCCAGACTCAACGCCACCCCAGGTGCTGACAGTGAGAACGGTGCAGGCTAATTAAGAAGGGAATTGGGAGAAGAGAGTGCAAAGTTCCGAGTTTCGAGTTCCGAGTGGCACACTAGAAGCAGAAAACTAAGGAATCACTTCGATGGAAATTGGCGTTCCTAAAGAGATTAAAGACCAAGAGTTTCGGGTGGGTTTAAGTCCGAGTAGCGTTCGGGTTTTGCGCGAAAGCGGACACAGCATTTTTGTAGAAACCGAAGCGGGTATTGGGGCGGGGTTTAGCGATGAAGATTATCTTAAAAGTGGGGCAACCCTAGTTAAAACCCCAAAAGAGGCTTGGAACCGGGAACTGGTGGTGAAAGTAAAAGAACCATTACCCGCTGAATATGACCTGATCCAGAAAGAACAACTCTTATTTACCTATTTACATTTAGCAGCCGATCGCAAATTAACCGAACATTTGATCGGCAGTGGCGTAACGGCGATCGCCTATGAGACGGTAGAGTTAAGCGATCGCAAACTCCCTCTCCTCACCCCCATGAGTATCATCGCCGGACGCTTATCAGTCCAGTTTGGCGCAAGATTTCTCGAACGCCAGCAGGGAGGGCGAGGCGTCTTGTTAGGGGGCGTTCCCGGCGTCCAACCCGGTAAAGTCGCGATCCTCGGTGGCGGCGTTGTCGGTACCGAAGCGGCGAAAATGGCGATCGGTTTGGGGGCGCAAGTCCAAATTTTAGATGTGAGTGTCGATCGCCTATCGTATCTGGAAACCCTATTTGGATCGAGGGTAGAACTGCTGTATAGCAACTCCGCCCAAATTGAACGGGCGGTAAAGGATGCCGATCTCGTCATTGGGGCAGTTTTGGTCTTAGGTCGCCGCGCCCCCATTTTAGTATCGCGATCGCTTGTTGGGCAGATGCACCCCGGTTCCGTCATTGTCGATGTCGCCGTCGATCAAGGGGGCTGCGTTGAAACCTTACGCGCCACCTCCCACACCCAACCCACCTACATTGAAGAAGGCGTCGTCCACTATGGCGTTCCCAATATGCCAGGGGCCGTTCCTTGGACTGCCACCCAAGCCTTGAATAACAGCACCTTACCCTACGTCGTCAAGCTAGCCAACCGGGGTCTAAAAGCCTTAGAACAAGACCCCGCCCTAGGGAAAGGCATCAACGTCCAAGGTCATCGGATCGTGCATCCTGCGGTTCGGGAAGTCTTCCCCGACTTAGCAGCTTAACTGGCTGAGGCCTTTTTCGTGGTCTTCTTCTTCGCAGTCGTCGTTTTACTCTTGGTAGAACGGCTAGACTTCTTCGTCGAAGACTTCGCAGCCAAGGCTTCCAAGGCTTTCTCCAGCGTCATGCTTTCCACCGTTTCCCCTTCCGGTAGCGAGGCATTCGTCTTCCCGTGCTTCACATAGGGGCCGTAGGGGCCATCATAGATATTAATGGCTTCCTCATCGCTGGGATGCGCCCCCAATGACCGGAGGGGTTCCTTACTCTTAGAACGACTGCTTCCCCGCGTCTTCTTCGGTTCTGCCAAGAGTTCCAATGCACGACTTAAGCCAATTGTCAAGATATCATCCTCTTTTTTGAGAGAACGATAGTCTTTGCCCTCCTTGCCTTGGTCGTGAACCACATAGGGACCAAACCGTCCTAACCCCGCCTGCACCTTCGCCCCCGTCGCTGGGTGGACGCCTAACAGACGCGGTAAGGATAGCAGCCCGACCGCCATATCCAGGGTGACGTTTTCCGGTTGCACGCCCTTGGGAAGCGAGGCGCGTTTGGGTTTCTTATTCTCTTCGGTGATATCCCCCAGTTGCACGTAGGGGCCATAGCTGCCAATCAGGACATAGATGGGTTCGCCCGTTTCGGGATGCAAGCCGAGTTTTTCCGGGCCTTCCGTCTTCTGCTTCAGCAGGGTTTCCACCTTGTCGGGGTCGAGTTCGTCCGGGGTCATATCCTTGGGAATAGACGCCGTAACCACCCCATCGCCGCTTTCCACCTCAATATACGGCCCAAACTTGCCAATGCAAACCTTGGCTTCTAAGCCTTCTAACTCAACGCTGCGGGCGGCTTTTGGGTCAATTTGGCTTTCCCGTTCCTTGACTTGGGTTTCTAAGCCTTGGTCGCCCAGATAGAAGTCTCGCAGATAGGGCAGCCACTGGACTTCCCCGGTGGAGATATCATCGAGGGTTTGTTCCATGCGGGAGGTAAACTGGGTGTCTACCAAGTCCGGGAAGTGACCCTCTAATAAGGTGGTAACGGCGAAGGCGGTAAAGGTAGGGACGAGGGCCTTATTAATCATTTGAGCATAGCCCCGATCCATAATCGTCCCGATGATGCTGGCGTAGGTACTGGGACGCCCAACGCCTTCGCTTTCTAGGGTTTTGACCAGGCTAGCTTCGGTATAGCGGGCGGGGGGTTGGGTTTCGTGGCCGATGGCTTCTAGGTTTTTGCAGTTAGGGCGATCGCCTTTTTTGAGATCGGGTAAAATAACCTCGCGGTCTTCAATCGCTGCATCGGGATCGTCCGACCCTTCCACATAGGCGCGGAAGAAGCCAGGGAAGTCAATACGTTTCCCAGAAGAACGGAAACCCGCATCTTCTACCTGTAACTGAACGCTAATTTGCGTCAATTGGGCATCCGCCATCTGACAGGCGACGGTACGCTTCCAAATCAGATCGTACAGGCTAAATTCGCGACCGGATAAGCCCGTTTCTTTGGGCGTGCGGAAGCTGCTACCCGCAGGACGGATGGCTTCGTGGGCTTCCTGGGCCCCTTTGCTTTTGGTGCTAAATTGGCGCGGTTTGGGGCTGAGGTACTGCTTCCCATACATCTGTTCGACACAAGAACGGGCCGCTGCGATCGCCTGTTGCGATAAATGCACCGAATCCGTTCTCATATAAGTAATGTAGCCCTGTTCGTACAAACTTTGGGCCGTCCGCATCGTATCTCTGGCCGATAACCCCAATTTGCGGTTAGCTTCCTGTTGTAGCGTCGAGGTGGTAAACGGCGGATAGGGTTTGCGAGTGGTGGGACGTTCTTCCATGTCCGTCACCGTCCAGGTTTTACCCTTTAAGCGGGCCACCAAGTCTCTCGCTTCCGCCTCATTGAGTAAGCGGACGTTGCGCCCTTGGATAATTTGCCCGGTATTGGGGTCAAAGTCGCTACCCGTGGCAATTTTCACCTCTGCCAAACTCGTCAGTTTGGCTTCAAAGGGGGTTTTGTCCTTTTCCAGGCTGGCTTTTAAATCCCAATAACTCCCTTGGCGGAAGGCGCGGCGCTGGCGTTCTCGCTGTACCAAGAGGCGAACGGCGACGGACTGCACTCGCCCGGCTGATAGACCCCAAGCAATCTTTTTCCACAATAGCGGCGACAGGGTATAACCGACCAAGCGGTCGAGAATGCGGCGTGTTTCTTGGGCGTGAACCAGGTTTTCGTCAATATTGCGGCAACTTTTTAACGCGCCTTGGATGGCTTCGCGGGTAATTTCATGAAACACCATCCGCTTAATAGGGACTTTGGGTTTGAGAATTTGCATTAAGTGCCAGCTAATGCTTTCTCCCTCGCGGTCTTCGTCAGTCGCCAGGATCAGTTCGTTGGCTTGCTTGAGGGCGTCTTTGAGTTCTTTGACAATCTTCTTTTTGTCCTTGGGGACGACGTACAACGGCTCAAAGTTAGCTTCTACGTTAACCCCCAGGTTGGCCCATTTCTCTGACTTGACATCGGCGGGAATTTCATCCGCCGACTGCGGTAAGTCGCGGACATGACCCATTGAGGCCTCGACGCGGTAGTCCGAGGGGAGGAAGTTGCGAATGGTGCGGGCTTTGGTGGGAGATTCAACAATGACGAGGGTTGACATGGGAAATTCACGCAGATAGCAGCTTGGCTAAGGAGTCAACTTTAGGGATTTTTAGCGAAATGTCAAGGGGCTGGCCCAAACAGTTTACACTGTTGCTTGACTTCAGGGCGCGACTAGGCAAACCGCGCTTATCCTTATTAATCTCTTTATATCCCATCTCCTGAAGTCAGCAAGTCTTGTTGCTATTTTAGAAGCACAAGTTGGGCTTAGTTGTAACCTAGCACAGTTGTCTCTGGGAGTTCCCCCCGATCGGAGACTCATGGGTAACGGTAGAGTCGGTCAATGTTTTTCAACTTGCAGCTAGACGAGGAAAGCGATCGCCGCAGGAATACCAAAGGTAGAATGACACCTACATGGAATTTGAATGGAATTTAGAGAAAGCTGAATTAAATCTTAAAAAGCACGGTGTTTCCTTTCAGGAGGCTTCCACTGTATTTAACGATCCGCTATCGGTAACTTTTCCTGACCCTGACCACTCTATGGGAGAACGTCGCTACATTATTATTGGCGTATCTGCATACGGACAAGTTTTAGTTGTTGCCCATACGGATCGAGAAGACAGGGTACGGATAATTAGCGCTCGAAAAGCAACGCGACAGGAAAGGTGGTTTTATGAAGAAGGAAGTTGACAATGAAATGGAAGACGAGTTACGCCCTGAGTATGATTTTGCTGGTATGAAAGAAGGGAGTAAAGGTAAATACGTTGAGCGATATCGTCAAGGAACCCGTTTGGTACTTTTAGATCCCGATGTTGCCCAAGCCTTCCCTAATGATGAAGCAGTCAATGCAGCGTTGCGAATGTTAATTCAGAGTTCTACTAAGAGTTAGTCTGTTCTAGGGTGTGGGAAATATAAAGCTGAGGTTAATTAGCGAAATTGGTCAGGATCAAGCAGGGAGTAGGGGACATGGACAACTCAGACACCACCGGGTTCGACGAGAAGAGCTTTTTTGATCGAGTAGCAGCCCAATTTATTGAACGCGCACCGGATTTATCTAAATCTCTTAATATTGCGATTATTGGCAAAGTCAGTTCCGGCAAAAGTTCACTCATCAACGCCTTATTGAAACGTAGCCGAAGACAAGCATTGGAACTTGCAAAGGTTGGAGCAATATCAGGCATCACTAAAAATCTAACCATCCTGAAACTTGATGACAAGGTCTATCTTATTGATTCACCAGGGCTTGATGATGTTCGTGCAGAAAATAGTGAAATTACCAAGAAGTTTTTAAAGCACATTGATATTGGTATCTTTGTGGTGACTGGCTCTTCAGATGCTTCACAAAAGAAAAATTTAGATGATTTGAGACAGCATTGCGATTCAATCTTTATTGTTCTTAACAAAATTGATGAGTGGGATGATCTTGATCCAAAAGTTTTGAATGATATCATCGATCAGTGGAAAAATGATTTGAAAATAGACAAAATTTACCCAACTTGTACCAAGGGTTACGATCCTAAAAGCCGTATTCCCAAAATGGATATTCGAGGAGTTTATCAGCTACGAAGTGATATTGAGGAATTTCTTGAAAAAAAGGGAAAAGACCTGCTACTCGTAAGACATATGACTGAGAAGCAATCTTATGCTGTCAAAATTATTGCAACAGCTTTAGTGGCAGTAGGGGGTGAAGCTTTCATTCCAGGAAGTGCAGTATATATTACTGCAACGCAAGGTGCTGCAATCGCATCTTTGTATTACTTATATACTGGTAAAATTCTATCTCCTCACGCTGCTCTAGGTATCTTGCCAACATTTTTAGCTGAGAGTACAGGTTCTAGCCTCTTCTTATTTGCCAAATCATTTCTGCCACCAACGGGTATTCTTGATATAGCAGCTTCTAGTATTGCAATTACTATTACTCTTGCACTTTTAGCGACCGTCAATCATATCCTTTCTAGTGGTGCTTCGATAGAGGAGGAAGAGCTTCTTCGTTCAAAGTTTAGAACTTACCGTACACAAACTGAAGAAACGTTCAGAGAGCTGGGGTGTACTGACATACGCGATTTACCAGAATGGTCAGCACTTGTAGCTAAATTTCTGAAAAATCCCTAGTTACCCCTATAGCTTCATTAGGGATGAATGGGGGTTGGCAAAAAGGCGATCGCACTAATGCAGAAATGGTACTTTATGTTAGGGGCGATCGCACTTCTAAAGACATTCCCTAATGACTCTGAGACTTTAGCCGGAAGCGGAAGGTATCATTGGCGATCGCGATCTCACTCACAATCAGTACAACGGATGACTCTGTTGCACCTGCGATGTTAAGCGAACGGATGACCTTGGGTTCTGCAAAGATAGATTAAGAACTCATCAGCAGCAGACTATGGAAAAAATTGCGATCGTTACAGGCGGAAGTCGGGGAATTGGTGCGGCGACAGCCTATCTTGCAGCCGAACGCGGGTATGCGGTTTGCGTTAATTATCTTTACAATTCAGAAGCCGCCCAGCGGGTTGTTGACTCTATTCAGCAACAGGGAGGAAATGCGATCGCAGTTGCAGCAGATATTGCTTGCGAAACAGAGGTTCTTCACCTATTTAAAACAGTAGACGAACAGTTAGGAAGGGTAAGCGCCCTAGTCAATAATGCAGGAATACTAGAACCCCAAATGCGGGTTGAAAATATGAGTGCGGCGCGTTTAAATCAAGTCTTTATGACTAACATTACCGGAAGTTTCTTATGCGCGAGAGAAGCGGTTAAACGGATGTCTACTAAACAGGGCGGTTCGGGAGGCTCTATTGTCAACGTTTCCTCAGTTGCCTCTCGTTTAGGTTCTCCAAACGAATATATCGATTATGCCGCATCCAAAGGCGCAATTGATACCCTAACCATTGGGTTAGCAAAGGAAGTAGCAGAAGAAGGAATTCGAGTCAACGCCGTTCGTCCGGGTTTTATCGATACCGATATTCACGCTAGCGGCGGCGAACCCAACCGTATTGAACGGGTAAAAGCGTCTATTCCGCTAAAACGTGGGGGACAAGCAATTGAAGTTGCCCAGGCGATTTTATGGCTATTATCCGATGAAGCTTCCTACACCACAGGTGCATTTATTGATATTGCAGGAGGGAAGTAGCTCCTAGATTAGCCGTGCGAGACTAATACAGCATTTTTCAGGTTCGTGAAGTACACTTTCTTCAAAGTCCCCCTTAGTAAGGGGGATTTAGGGGGATCGTGCCGTATCTCATCCAATCAAAAAACGCTATAAGATCTGATATCTGTAGAGAGTTTCTAATTTATGTAATCAAAAAAGTCAACCCGGAGAATGGGCGATCGCACTTTTAAAGACATCCCCTAATGACTCTGAGACTTCAGCCGAAAGCGGAAGATATCATTAGCGATCGCAGTTCCTAATAATACTAGAGCGCAACCTACAACAGTAGAGAGGGTAATCGATTCTTGCAGAAAAAGCCCTCCCCAAAGCATCGCAAAGGCGGGAATCAGATAAGTAACCGTTAAAGCCTTCGTTGAGCCAATTTCTTGAATCAGCTTAAAATAAAGCACGTAGGCAAAAGCCGTTGAGAGTAGCGCCAAAGCCACCACAGCCACCACAACTGTTAAAGAGGGAGATTGTTGAGGAACCGTAAATGGGAGGATAGGAAGCAGCAGCAAAGCGGCGCTCAGTTGACTTCCAGTAGTCACCACCAATGAGGGGACTTCTGCTAAATTTTGTTTAACGTAAGGGGCTGCGATCGCATACAGCAAAGCCGCCAGCAAACCCGCCGCCACCGCCATGAAAAACGTTGGCGTTGTCGCAAAGGATCTCCACCCCACTAAAATTACCACGCCAACAAATCCCAAACCAAAACCCATCGCTTGAGTTAGCGTTAACTTTTCCTTCAACCAAACCGCCGCTACCACCGTTCCAAATAACGGCGCTGTCGCATTCAAAATCGAGGTAAACCCCGCCGGAAGCGAAATAGACGCAAACGCAAACAGCACAAACGGAACCGCTGAATTCAGACATCCCACCACCAGCAACGGGATAAGATTGCGCCGCATCTCGCCCAAAAGGGCTAATCTCGCCAGCAGGGGTAATAACACCAAACCCGCCAATAGAACCCGAAACTCAATTAACCAAACCGGGCCTAATATCGGGGCCGCAATTCGCATAAACAGGAAAGATCCACCCCACAAAGCGGCGAGTAGCAAAAGTTTAGCAATATTGGAAATGCTCACAATAAATCCTGTTCTTGGTTCTGATTAGACTGGCTTCCCCAGCAATACGGACAACGTAGCGAAGCCAGAGAGCTTGTGTAGCGTCGTCAAACTTTACCAGTCTAAACTGAGATGGAGCAAAGCCACAGCCTCAATCTCAAATGTACTACTAATCCAGGTTGCAATTGCAGGAGACAGATGTGCATCGACCCAAATCGTCATAGCACTAAAACTGGATGATTAAGTTTCCGCGAGGCATACAGAAGCGAAGCTTTTAGATCCTCTGCTTCAAGGTCAGGCATTTCCTCTAAAATTTCTCCTGCACTAAGACCCGCTGCAAATAGATCCAGTACATCTGATACCCGGATTCTCATCCCTCTAATGCAAGGACGACCACCACATTGGCGAGGATTAACAGTGATTCTTTCAAGTAAGGTTGTCATACAACACAGTTCCGTACACCTTCCAATGGTATCAATAAATTTTCTGGTTCTTTACGGTTTCTAGGTGTTCGTCACTGCGATCGCACTCCGGTAAAAAGAGTAAACTAAGCTGAGGGCGATCGCCATACCTCCCCCGTTAAAGAACCCCAAGCTGACTCTTCGCGGCATTAATATGCTCATCTATTTTTGTTTTAATGGCGAAAATGGCGTAATTGAGGGGTGAAGCGGAATGGCGCTCTATAGCATGTTCAAAAAGACTTTCCCATCCCTTTCCTCCAAGCTTTTTATACTCATCTATTAGATCTCTTAAACTTTGTTCTCCAAAAACAGTAATATGTCCTGAAAAATCAACAGATGGATCGCCCACTTGTCCCTCAGACCAATCGATAATACCGCCGATCTTGCCGCTTCGATCGGTCAGAATATGACCTGCGTATAAGTCACCGTGAATAAAAGTAGAAAAATCAGACCACAAGTAATCGGTATCTACCCATTTTCGCCATCGAGTTTCTAATTCGGTACTGATTCCCATTTCTCGCTTTACAGTTTCAATATCGTCAGAAACTTTTTGTCGAGCCATTTGGGGTGTTAGGAACTTTACCCCTATTGAGGCAGCCTCATCAACTGGGATTTGATGGAGTTCAACCAGAACTTTAGCCAGCGATGAAACGATGCAAGAATCTTTCGGGTCAATATTCCACATAACCTCATATGTTTCAGGGTCAAAAGTGATAACGGGCTTATCCTCCAACAAAGGATAGGCTACCAGCTCTGGATTTGCGATTTTCCAATCGGGAACAGAAACAGATAAGTGTTTTTTAACTAGATTTAATATGTTTTTCTCTTGCTCAATCTGGTCAGCTAAATTTTCACGACGGGGGATTCGCAACACCCACTTTTTACCCTGGGTGTCGGTAGCGAATGCTACTTTGAAGTCAATCCCCATTTCGTTAAAAACTAGATCGTCGCAAAGTTGGAGTCCATAATTAGCAGCTAGTTGTAGGATGTCATTTGTTCTCATATTTTTTGACTCAATATTAATAAACTGAAACTTTTTGCCTAAGCGCCTATAGCTGGGTGGATATACAGAATGATTCGGCATCACGCCCCAAATTTACGACTCATACAGAAATCATCTACATAACAGAAATAAAGAATTTAAATTTTAATCTACCGATCTATTCTAGACTTCGGGTTGGGGTGGGCATTGTCCGGTGTAGGAATGGGGAATTTCGATTTGGAGTGTGCCACCGCGATCGCACTCCGGCAAAAAGAGTAAACTAAGCTGAGGGCGATCGCCATAACTCCTCCCACTCACTGCCAGAATCCTACAGAATGACTGAGCATCATCAAGCCGTAGAACAACTTTTCGCAGGTAACAGTGAAATGGCGAGGCGGATGCGCTCTTTAGATTGGTCGCAAACACGACTAGGTTCCATAGAAACCTGGCCTCAGAGCTTGCGATCGGCGCTGAGTATTTGCCTCAATTCCCGCTTTCCCATTGCCATTTACTGGGGAACGGACTTCTTGCTCCTCTATAACGATGCTTGGCGGCCGATCGTGGGTGACAAGCATCCCTGGGCCTTGGGCCGCCCTGGACGCGAAGTTTGGTCTGAAATTTGGGATGACATTGGGCCAGAGCTAGCGGAGGTTCTAGCGACAGGAGAAGGCACCTTTCATCACGACGAACTCTTAGCAATGCATCGGTTTGGTTACACCGAGGAGTGTTTCTTCGAGTACACCTTTAACCCAATTCAGGGCGAGGGCGGTCGCGTGGATGGCGTGTTTAACATTGTGACAGAGACCACCTATCGCGTGTTAAACGATCGCCGCGCCCGTCTGTTGCGCGAGCTTGCCTCGAAGACTGGAAGCGCAAAGACGGCAGAGGAAGCGTGTGCATTGATGGTAGAAATGCTCAAATCCGATCCCGCCGATATTCCCTTAGCGCTGCTTTACCTGATGGAGCCAGACGGTAAAACCGTTCGCCTTTGCGGTAGCATCCACGTTGATGTGGATCGTGCCATTGCGCCTGAAGCGATCGCCCTGACAACAGAGATCACCGATCCTTGGTCGATCGCCCAGGTTGCTCAAACCAGCCAGCCACAAACAATCGCCAATCTAGTAGAGCGGTTTGGAATCCTTCCCGGTAGTCCGTGGCCAGAACCCCCCCAGGAAGCGATCGTACTGCCGATTTCAGCGACAGGACAAGGGAAGGTAACAGGAGTTCTAGTGGCAGTGGCTAGCCCGCGCCGCAGACTAAACGATAACTACTGTAACTTCTTCAATCAGGTTGCCGGACAAATTGCGATGGCGATCGCCAATGCTCGCTCCTACGAACAAGAGCGGCAACGCGCCGAACAACTCGCAGAACTCGATCGCGCCAAAACCGTCTTTTTTAGCAACGTCAGCCACGAGTTTCGCACCCCCGTCACCTTAATGCTGAGTCCATTAGAAGAGGCGTTAGCCAGTGTGGAACAGTGGGAGCGCGCAAGCTCCCCGTTAGAGGCCATTCCCCCATCTACCCTTAAAGAACAACTCCAACTCATACAGCGCAACGGGTTGCGATTGCTGAAGCTAGTCAATACCCTCCTCGACTTCTCCCGCATTGAAGCCGGACGAGTGCAGGCATCCTACGAACCGACAGATTTAGCTGCCTTTACCGCAGACCTAGCATCAGTGTTTCGTTCGGCGATCGAACGCGCCAATTTACGACTGATCGTCAATTGTCCGCCCTTGCCAGAGGCGGTGTATGTCGATCGCGAAATGTGGGAGAAAATCGTTCTCAACCTGCTGTCCAACGCCTTTAAATTCACCTTTGCAGGCGAAATTGCGGTGAGCTTGCAATGGGCAAACGATCGGGTTCATTTAACCGTACAAGATACAGGGATTGGCATTCCCTCAGCAGAACTCCCACACCTGTTTGAACGTTTCCATCGGGTTGAAGGGGCGCAAGGACGCAGCATTGAGGGATCGGGCATTGGCTTATCTCTCGTTCAAGAACTCACTAAGCTGCATCAAGGTACAATCCACGTCTCCAGCATCGAAGGAGCAGGCACCTGTTTCACCGTCTCCATCCCCACGGGAATCGCTCATTTACCTCCAGAGCGAATGAGTGCCAATCGCACGCTAGCTTCAACCGCCTTGGGCGCAAATTCCTACTTAGAAGAAGCCCTGCGTTGGTTGCCGGAGAATGATTCTGAGTTAGCTTTGAGTCGCGAGTTAACTCCTCAATCGGCAATTCAAACCACAACCTACTCCCCACAAGAACGCTCCGCCAATAACCCTCAGATGCCTCGCATTGTCCTGGCTGATGACAACGCGGATATGCGGGATTACGTCAGGCGGTTGCTCAATCAGCAGTATGCGGTGGAAGCGGTATCAGATGGAGTGGCAGCACTGTCTGCGATTAGGCGGCAAGTTCCAGATTTGGTTTTGACGGATGTCATGATGCCTAACCTCGATGGGTTTGGCTTATTGCAAGCGATCCGTTCCGATCCCCAAACTCGGGAAGTGCCCATCATTATGCTTTCGGCTCGCGCTGGAGAAGAAGCTCAAATTGAAGGGTTAGAAGCAGGAGCCGACGACTATTTGATCAAGCCCTTTTCGGCGCGGGAACTGCTGGTAAGGGTGGAGGCTATGTTGAAGCTGGCTCAACTGCGACGGGAGGCAGCCCAAACCCTACAGCGGAGTGAAGAACGCTATCGGGCATTTGTGCAGCAAAGTTCAGAAGGAATTTGGCGCTTTGAAGTTGAGCCTCCCTTGTCTATTGGCGATTCTGAGGAGGAGCAGATTCAACATCTCTATCAATACGCCTATTTAGCAGAGTGCAATCAGCTTGTGGCGCAGATGTACGGTGTTGCCTCTGTTGGGGACTTGATTGGGATGAGGCTCATTGATTTCTTGCTACCATCTAACCCGCGTAACCTGGAGTATTTGCGGGCGTTTATTCGAGCGGACTATCGGTTGGCGGATGCAGAATCTTATGAAGTGGATTGCCAGGGTAATCCCAAGATTTTTTTGAATAACTTGATTGGAATTGTTGAAGATGGCAAGCTGGTGAGGGCTTGGGGCACGCAGCGAGATATTACCGATCGCAAACGGACTGAACTGAACGCTCAGTTTCTCAATCAACTCGATCGACGATTGCGTCAACTGTCTTCGGCTAAGGCAATGGCAGGAGAGGCGATCGCCATGCTGGGCGAGCATCTGAATGTGGATCGCTGTCAGTGGGACAGAATCTACTGGAGCCAAGGCGTGGTAATGGTTGAGCAAGATTGGTGCAAACAGGATTTGCCCAGCTTAGTGGGAATTTATCAAATCTCGGATATGATGCTGCCCGATCTGGTCGATCTCTTTCGCCAAGGACAGCTTGCCGTTGCCGCAGATGTAACAACCTATCCCCATACCGCCCCTTTTGCTGACAATTTACTGTCCCTTGGCATTCATGCCTTTATTGCGGTTCCCTGCGTCTATGAAGGAAACTGGGTTGCAACCCTTGCCGCCCACAGCAAAACCACTCGTAACTGGCAAGCCGATGAAGTGGCATTACTCAAGGAGTTTGTCACCCGTCTTTGGTCGTTGATCGAACATACTCGTGCTATTGATGAATTGCACCAGAGCGAGGCGGAACTACGCCACCTGGCGAATGCAATGCCCCAAATCGTCTGGATTTCTAGAGCTGACGGTTTTTTAGAATTCATCAACGATCGCTGGATTGAGTATACCGGCTTGGATTTAGAACAAAGCCGCGATCGCACCTTAATGGAACGGATGATTCCGCTTGAAGATAGCCAGCAACTGCAAGCCGACTTTGCCCAGGCTTTAGAAACGCGATCGTCCTACCAATCGCAATTTCGTTTCATTCAGCCCGACGGCAGCTATCGCTACTTTCTCGCCCGCGCCACACCCATCAAAGACGAATACGGTCAAATTCGCAAATGGTATGGCACTTCCACTGATATTACTGAACTCAAACAACTCGAAGCCGAACGCACGCGCTTGTTGATACAAGAAAAAGCGGCACGAGAAGAGGCAGAACGAGCTAATCGCATTAAAGATGAGTTTTTAGCCGTGCTATCTCACGAGTTGCGATCGCCCCTAAATCCAATTCTCGGTTGGGCAAAGCTCCTACAGAGTGGCAGGCTAGACGAGGCAAGAACCAAGCAGGCACTCGCAACCATTGAACGTAACGCCAAGTTGCAATCTGAGTTGATTGAAGACTTGCTGGATGTTTCTCGAATCCTACAGGGTAAGCTGAGTCTGACTTCCCACTCAGTTAATCTAGCCTCTACTATTTCAGCGGCGATTGAAACTGTGCGACTGGCAGCAGAAGCCAAATCGATTGAGATAGAGACAAGGCTAGAACCCGAAGTGGGGCTGGTTTTAGGCGACGCCACCCGTTTACAGCAAGGGGTGTGGAATTTACTCTCTAATGCCGTTAAATTTACGCCCAATGGCGGACGGGTTACGGTACGCTTGGAGCAAGTTGACACTCAAGCTCAGATCGTTGTCAGCGACACGGGCAGAGGTATTTCCCCTGACTTTCTTCCCCATGTCTTCGATTACTTTCGCCAAGCCGATAGCGCGACGACTCGCAGGTTTGGCGGATTAGGGTTAGGGCTGGCGATCGTGCGTCACTTGGTAGAATTGCACGGTGGCACTATTCAAGCTGATAGTGCTGGAGAAGGGTTGGGAGCTACGTTTACTCTTCGTCTTCCCCTGATATCTGCGCCACCAAAAGTCAATCAAGATGCTCAGTTGTGGCGACAATCTCTGAATTTAAACGGCGTTCAAATCCTAATTGTTGATGATGAAACGGATACGCGGGATTTCATCACGTTTGCCTTGGAACAAGCAGGAGCAACAGTTACTGCGGTGAGTTCTGCAAGCGAAGCGATCGCCGCGTTAAGCCATTCCCAGCCGAATATACTGGTGAGTGATATTGGGATGCCTGATATAGATGGCTATATGTTAATGCGCCAAATTCGGGCTTTACCCCCGGAGCAAGGAGGGCAAGTTCAGGCGATCGCGCTAACTGCCTATGCTGGAGAAAGTGATGCTCAACAGGCAATGGCGGTAGGCTTTCAACAACACATTGCTAAACCTGTAGAACCAGAAGTCTTGATCCGAACAATCGTCACGCTCTTAGAACAAAAGGATTGAAGCTCGCGTCTATCGCTTTTTGTGTATCATTAATTGCATCTGTTCTCGTTAGAAACCCTTTGCAGATTGCCATCAGCTACTGTGCCAGCAACATCACCACGGCAGCAACTGTGACAAATAGTGCATTATAGACTGAATGATCGGTCGTACTGGCGAACACGCCCGCCGCCTGAGATTCCGTTTCATCTCCCGATTTTCGCAAATGCTGGTAATAGGCATATTTATAACGGCAGGCGAAAATAAAACCGGGAATTGACCAAACCAAAGCCCAATAAAGCGGTATGCCTAGGATCAGGTGTATTAACCCGAATTTAATCGAATTAATGGTCATGCCAATCCAAGTTTCTACCCCTTTACGAAATAGTTTTTCTTCAGTTTGTGTAAAAAACGGAATTCCAACAATAAAAAACATCCATAGGATAATAATTAACACCGAAGATAACACTAAGCTAATTTCTTGAGCGGGATTGACTACAGACGTGGCTCGATCCAACAACAAAAAGGGATTGCCAAAAATTTCTCCTGCATTGGGAAAAATTAAACTCGCCCATCCCCATTTCAAGAAATTGGGCAGATAATCATCAATTAAAAAGCCAAAACTGAGGGTAAAAATCAACGCCGCCAGGTTTCGCAGATAGGTTAGAACCCCACTTTGAATATAAACCTGACGAATTAACTTTTGATTAGAGCTATGCGTCCAGGCATCCTGAAGCATGAGCAACAAAATCCCTAGAGAAATAACCACCGAGGCTCCAAGCTGAATTAAATGCGCGCGCGTATCGGTTCCATAAATCAGAATGCCGAGAAAAACGCCAATTAATAGCAAAATATACTTTAAGCTATAGAGAACATTCGGCAAGCGCGAAACAATATTGCTCAAGTCGTTAGGGATGCGTTTGAGGCGGCTCGGTCGAGAGATATAGCGCAACAAACGACCTTTAAAAATTAAGAGCGATAACTTAAGAATTGAAGATTTATAATCAGAAGGCTGAATATCTAAGGCTCGGTCGTAGCTGTTAATCGCCGCCGCGTAACGTTTCTGTTTGGCTAGAACATCGGCACGGGTATAGAGCGCATTATAGTAGTTAGGCGAGATTTTCAGCGCTCGATCAAAATCCGCGATCGCCTCCTCGTAACGTTCCAAACTCCGCAACGCGCATCCCCGGTTATACCACACTTCCCGCCGATCCGGTTTCAGCACCAGCGCCCGATCGTAGCACTCAATGGCCTCCTCCGGACGACCTAACTCAAATAACGCGCAACCCCAATTAAACACAGCATTCACATCATCTGGCTTCCGCTTCAGCACATCCTGGTAAGATGCGATCGCCTCCTCATAAGCCTCTGCATGATAGAGCGCATTCCCTCGGTTGTACCAGAGTTGAGGATTATCGGGTTGCAGTTCAATTGCCCGATCGTAAGAGGCGATCGCCTGCTCGTAATTTTCCAGTAAACTCAAAGCATTGCCGCGATTATTCCAAATCTCCGGCCGCTTTGGAGCCAGCATCATCGCCTGATCGTAACTCGCCACCGCATCTTCGTATTGTCCCAAACTAAATAAGACATTGCCCCGACCCAACCAGGCTTGAGGATAGCGGAAATGTGCCTCCAACGCCTTGTTATAGCTAACCAAAGCCTCTTGATAGCGCTGGAGACACCCCAAAGCCTGAGCGCGATAGAACCAAATTTGATAGCGCGACGGCAAAAGTTCCACCGCATAATCGTATTGCACCAGCGCCTTGTTGTAATCTCGCTTTTGCGCCAAACGCAACCCTTCCAAAAAACAGGCATCCGCCTGATTAATTTCCCCTGCCAACTCCAACTCTAGTTTCTGGCAATACTCTTCTAGCGAAATCAACCCGTCATCTTGAGAAAAATCTTTTCCCTGACTCATCGCGTGGGACTCCTAAATAGTAGACTGGCAATTGCTGCCTTGCACACAGAATCCTTTCTAACCGAAGGCAAATAACAGAAAGTACACATTTACGGGAGTATTCAATATGAGCGCAGGAACAGACCCGATCAAGTTAATGAAACAGGAAGTCGGAAAAGCTGCGGCGAATCGCGTGCAGTCAGGCATGATTGTGGGTCTGGGAACCGGGTCAACAACCGCATACGCCATCGAATTCATCGGCAACCGCCTTAAATCTGGCGAGCTGAAGGATATCATTGGCATCCCCACCTCCTTTCAAGCTGAAGTTCTGGCAAAAAAGCATGGTGTACCTTTAACGACCTTAGATGCTGTAGACCACATCGATATTGCCATTGATGGTGCTGATGAGGTCGATCCACAAAAGAACCTCATTAAAGGGGGAGGTGCTGCTCATACGCGCGAAAAAGTTGTGGATGCTTTTGCCGACCAATTTATTGTAGTCGTAGATTCTGGCAAGCTGGTAGAAAAATTAGGCTCTACCTTCTTGTTACCCGTTGAAGTCATCCCAATGGCTTTAGCACCCACCTTGCGAGCCATCGAAAAGCTAGGAGGTAAACCCGAACTCCGCGAAGGCATCCGTAAAGCTGGCCCCGTAATTACAGACCAAGGCAATTTTGTGATAGATGTCAAATTTAACACTATTGAGAACCCAGCCGAACTCGAAAAAGCACTGAATAATATCCCCGGCGTTCTGGAAAATGGATTATTTGTTGGCGTTGCTGACCTAATTTTGGTTGGAGAAGTCCAAGAGGGTCAACCTGTGGTTCGAGAAATTCAATAATTCCCTTGGGCGAAGAGGGTGGGGAATTGGGGTTTGGGGAGGGCAAGTAGCATGAGCTATCCCAATGAACCAAGAATCCCCTCGCCTTCAGGCAGGGGAGTTGTCAATTATTTAGCAGCTTAGTTGCCATTTTAAAGAATTAGGAGCGATCTTACTGAAAAGATCGCTCCTGTCCCCCTGATTGACTGACAAAATTGCTGAAAGTTCTATGCTGGCTGCTGTTGGGTTTTGTCCCTCAACCCAAACGCGACTATCCTTTTTTTGTCAACCAGCCTTTTTCCTAGGGTAGGGTTTGCGGTTCTGTTTCTAAAGCGGGTTGTTCTGCAAGTTCTGAAGGTTCCCCGAACGCCAAGCGCAGGAAGGGCGGTGCAAGGAATGTGGTGAGAATCACCATTGCAATGATAGCCGCTTCTAGGGGTTTGCTGAGAACGCCACTGGCTGAACCAATACCTGCGAAGACTAAGCCGACTTCACCACGAGGAATCATGCCAACGCCAATGGCGAGACGGTTGATTCCGGTTTGTCCAAACACAGACCATCCGGTGATGACTTTACCAATAATGGCGACCACAATCAAAAAGGCAGCGATCGCTAAACCTTCCCGATTTTCAGGAATAGCTGGGTTGAGAACGCCTAAATCGACCTTCGCCCCGACGGTTACAAAGAAGATCGGCACTAAAATATCGGCGATGGGGATAATTTGCCCATCGAGTTCTTTACGACGATCCGTTTCATCTAAGACTAAGCCCGCCGCAAATGCGCCTAAAATTGCTTCGAGGTGAATGGCGTTGGCAAAGAAAGCCATCAAAAAGGCAAAGCTGAGGGCGGGAATCACTAGTTTCCCACGGGTTTGAAGCTTATCGGCGATCGCCACAAACGCATTATTGAAAAACTTGCCGAACAGGATGGCACCCAACAGGAAGCCGGTAGCGCTGACGATTAGGTAAATGACATTCATCACGTCAACTTCGCCCGTCTTCGCCAAACTTGCAACCACGGCTAAGACGATGATGCCCAAAACGTCATCAATGACGGCTGCCCCAACAATAATCTGTCCTTCGCGCGATTTCAACTGACCTAACTCTGACAGCACCTTTGAGGTAATACCGATGCTAGTCGCCGTTAATGCTGCCCCGGCAAAAATAGCGGGAATGGCGGGGACATGAAATAGCAACATTAAACCAGCGGTACCGGCTGCAAAGGGGGCTGCTACCCCAACACAGGCGACAATTGCAGCTTGAGAACCCACCTTTTGCAACTCGCGCAGATCGGATTCTAAGCCAATTTCAAATAGCAAAATAATCACGCCGAGTTCGGCTAGTAACGAGATGATTTCGCTTTGAGACTCAAAAACCTCTGTCACTCCCTCTGGGGTTAAGCCGCCTACCCATTGCAGAACGGGCATGAGTAAGGAGTCGCTGGCGTGCGCGCCGCTTTCGGGAAAGACTAACAAGTGCAGCGCGGAAGCCCCAACGAGAACGCCGCTGATCAGTTCGCCTAAAACGGGCGGGAAATCAAGGGCTTTGGAGATTTCGCCCCCAACTTTACTCGCGAGGTAAACAATCACTAAACTGAGCAACACGCCCGATAAAACGATGGGGGCATTTTCTGGCGATGCGGTTGCTAATAAGAAAGGTTGTACTGGCGAGATTAAGGTCATCCCAATTGACAGCACATTGGGTTCAAGGCAGATCATAGGCAATACCTCTTAATGCGTCTGAGTTGAAGGATTAAATGGGTGGAGATGAATAATAGCAACCATTGATAAATCTCAATGGTTAGATGGAGATTTATGAGTCTCTTTCTATAGAAACTAGCATTGAAAGCGATCGCACGGATCGCTTTTTTCTCTTTAATTTTTGATGATTGCTCAAAGATTTGCTTATGATCCAAAATTCGAGGACGCCACAAACAGGAATTCTAGTGGGTGAGGTTTCCCTGGCGTTCTATACCAGCCGACTAGCTCAGGATCGAGAATAAGCTCAATGATGCTCAGAAAACCTAGGTTTAAGACTCAATTTCGGATTGAGGTTGTGGAGGATGAGGGAGTCTTTCTTTTATCCGAACGGGGGGCGGTGGTTTTAAGCGATCGCCTTTATCAGGATCTGTGTCCCCTACTCGATGGAACTCGCACCACAGATGAAGTTGTGGAACAGCTTCAGGAACGCTTAAGCGCGCCCTATGTTTATTATGCCCTGATGGAGTTGGAAAAGCAGGGCTATTTAATGGAAAGCGAAACCCCATTATCTGCCAATTTATCCCTATTCAGCGAGGTTCTCAAGGTCGATCCTCAAGTCGCCAATGCTCGGTTGCAAAGTACCGCAGTCAGCGTCAAAGCGTTGGGGAACGCATCCGCATCGGGACTGATTGAGGTGTTGCAATCGTTACAAATTCAGGTCGCCGAGGACGGAGATTTTGAGATGATTGTAACCGATGACTATCTGCGGGCCGAATTAAGCGAGATTAACCTGAAAAACCAGAGGCGATCGCGCCCTTGGATGTTGGTGAAACCCCTGGGGACATCCCTGTGGATCGGCCCCATCTTCCAAACCCCAGAAACAGGTTGCTGGCAATGTTTAGCGCAACGCTTGCAAGGCAACCGACCCATCGCACAGTTTATCCAAAAACGGCAGAGCGCGATCGCTTCCCCGATGCCCCCTTTAATGGAATTGCCTTCCACTCAACAAACCGCCATAGCGATCGCAGCAACCGAGGTTCTGAAATGGATTATCCAAAAAAGCCCTCAAGCCTTGCAAGGGGTGTTGCTTGAATATCACCCCTTCACCTTAGAAACCCGCAAGCATCCCTTAATCAAACGCCCCCAATGTCCCTGTTGCGGCATTCTCAAACCCGAACACCGTCAGCCTTTACCCCTGATTTTGGGAAGCCGCCCCAAAAAGTTTATAACCGATGGGGGACATCGCGGCGTTTCTCCAGAAGAAACCTTAGAGCGCTATCAATATCACATTAGCCCCATTACCGGCATTGTCCGCGAATTAGGGAAACTATCTGGCAATACTAACGGTTTAACGCCCACCTATTTCGCCAAACATCATTTCGCCTCCCTATTTGATGAATTCCGGTTATTGCAACAGAATATCGGCGGAAGAAGCGCCGGAAAGGGAAGAACAGAGACACAAGCCAAAGCCAGCGCTTTCTGCGAAGCCATCGAACGGTACTCTGGCGTTTTTCAAGGCGATGAATTGCGAATTCAAAGCAGCTACCAACAGTTGGGAGAACAAGCCATTCATCCCAACCATTGCTTAAACTTTAGCCAACAACAATATGCCACCCGCCAGGAATGGAACGCCCAATGTCAGAGCGTTTTTCAGCGCGTTCCCGCCCCCTTTGATGAAACGCGAGACATTGAATGGACGCCCGTTTGGTCTTTAACCCACCAAACCTTTAAATATCTGCCAACAGCCTATTGTTATTTTGGCTATCCGCAACCCTCCCAAGCCGATTGTTGGGCCGATACCAACGGTTGTGCGGCAGGAAATACCCTAGAAGAAGCTATCTTACAGGGCTTTATGGAATTGGTCGAGCGAGATAGCGTGGCGCTGTGGTGGTATAACCGCATTTCTCGACCTGGGGTAGATTTAGCCAGCTTTGCAGAATCGTATTTTCAAGATTTAATCGAGTATTATCGCTCCATTCATCGCCAGCTTTGGGTTCTCGACATCACCAGCGATTTACAAATTCCGACCTTTGCAGCCATTAGCCGTCGGCGCGATCGCGAAATTGAAGATATTATCCTCGGTTTTGGCAGCCATTTCGATCCCAAATTAGCCATCCAAAGAGCGCTAACCGAAGTCAATCAACTGCTTCCCCCCGTTTTAAATGCTAACGCCGATGGTTCCACGCAATACGCCACTTCTGCCGATCCGCCCGTCATCCACTGGTGGAAAACTGCCACAGTCGCCAACCAACCCTACTTAACCCCCTCCGCGCAACTCCCCGTTAAACGTGCTTGCGACTATCCCTATACCCCGACTTCCGATTTGCTAGAGGATCTCAAACGCTGTCAGCAGATTGTCGAGCAAAAAGGTATGGAAATGCTCGTTCTCGATCAAACCCGTCCTGACATTGGCTTAAGAGTCGTTAAAGTCATCATTCCCGGAATGCGCCACTTCTGGAAACGCCTCGCCCCCGGACGATTATACGAAGTTCCGGTGCAACTGGGATGGCTAGAAAAGGCGATCGCGGAAGAGATGTTGAATCCAGTACCCATTTGGCTTTGAGGAGGATGTATGCTCAACGGTTATCAAATTATCGATGCTGATTCTCATGTTTACGAACCGCACCAGATGTGGTTGCAGTATCTGGAACCGGCGTTTCGAGGTTTTGCTTTATCTGCGGATCTCAAGATTAAAGGAGAATCGATTGTTAATCCCCATTCCGAACGCCTGCGCCAGGAAGCCGGACAACAGGCGATCGCATCTCATCCGCGATCGTGGTTGAATCAGTTTGATGCGGAATCTCAGGTGCAAGCGATGTACCAAATGGGGGTTGATATTGCTTTTATCTATCCCACCTATTTTTCTTGGGTGATTGGTATGGATGCGATCGCGCCGCAACTCGCCGGGGCCTATGTACGGGCTTATAATAACTGGTTGCAGGATTTTTGCAGCTACAACCCACAAATCTTGCGCGGGGTGGGGGTGGTGAATCCCCACGCACCAGAGGAGATGGTACCAGAGTTAGAACGCATTGCTGATTGGGGTTGGAAAGCCGTATTTTTACGACCAAATCCAGTGAAAGGGCGAATTTTGAGCGATCGCGCTTACGAACCGTTTTGGAGTGCGTGCGAAGCCTTGGAAATTTCTGTCAGCTTGCACGAAGGGACGCATAGCCGTTCGCCAACTGCGGGAAGCGATCGCTTTGAAACCCGTTTTGCACTCCATGCTTGTTCGCATCCAATGGAACAGATGATGGCATTGCTGGCTTTAATTGAAGGAGGCGTTTTAGAGCGCCATCCTCAGCTCAAAGTCGGGTTGCTAGAATCGGGATGCGGTTGGATTCCTTACTGGCTGTGGCGACTCGATCGCGAATATGAGGATTTGCGCTGGGAAGTTGGCGATCGCGTCAAGCTGAAGCCTTCGGAATATTTTCGCCGCCAGTGCTTTATTGCAATGGAACCGAATGAGCCTTATTTAGCTCAATTCATCGATGCGATCGGTGCAGATAATCTAATCTTTGGTTCAGACTATCCTCACATGGATCATAGACCGAATGGAGTCGCGGAAGTGGTTGCCCTAGAAACCCAACTGTCTCCAGAAATCATCCATAAAATTGTTTGGGATAACCCAAAGCGTTTTTATCACCTAACCCCGTAGGTTGTCTAGAACGCAATTAAACCCAAACGCATAAACTCTGGTAGGTTGGGTAGAACGCAGTGAAACCCAACATCCTCAATAATCTAGAAGCTTCGTGGGGGATGTTGGGTCAACGACCCAACCTACCATTTACCGGGCGTGAAAATATGAGTGGTAGGTTGGGTAGAACGCAGTGAAACCCAACATCCTCAACAATCCTAGAGGCTTCGTGGGGGATGTTGGGTCAGCGACCCAACCTACCATTTACCGGGCGTGAAAATATGAGTGGTAGGTTGGGTAGAACGCAGTGAAACCCAACATCCTTACAAGGAAGATGAACCGTGGTAGGTTGGGTAGAACGCAGTGAAACCCAACATCCTCAACAATCCTAGAGGCTTCGTGGGGGATGTTGGGTCATTGACCCAACCTACCATTTACCGGGCGTGAAAATATGAGATACCGCCGCGCTAGAATGCCTGGAGCTACTTACTTTTTTACGGTTGTTACTTATCAGCGCCAGCAGATATTGCATCTTCCCGATAACATCACTTTATTACGTCAAGCCTTCCGTCACGTTAAACAACGTCATCCCTTTAACATTGACGCGATCGCAATTCTCCCCGATCATTTGCATTGCTTGTGGACTCTACCGCCAGACAGCGCAGATTTTTCAACCCGTTGGCGATTGATTAAACAATATTTCAGTCGCTCTTGTCAGCAGCATTATAAACAACCGCGATCGCGATCGCGTATCAAAAAACAGGAACAAGCTGTTTGGCAAAGACGGTTTTGGGAACATCAAATTCGGGACGATCGCGACTTTAGCAACCATGTAGATTATATTCACTTTAATCCGGTTAAACATGGATTGGTAACGGCTGCGCGAGAATGGCCTTATTCAAGTTTTCGACGGTTTGTGGAAGCGGGACAATATGAGGAGGACTGGGGAATGGCTGAAATGTCGTTTCCGGTGGGGGTTGGCTTTGAATAACAATCCCTAAATCTTGGTAAGTTGAGTAGGTTGGGTAGAACGCAGTGAAACCCAAACGCATAAACTCTGGTAGGTTGGGTAGAACGCAGTGAAACCCAACATCCTCAACAAGCCTAGAGGCTTCGTGGGGGATGTTGGG
Organism: Desertifilum tharense IPPAS B-1220; assembly: GCF_001746915.1. Taxonomy (NCBI): domain Bacteria; kingdom Bacillati; phylum Cyanobacteriota; class Cyanophyceae; order Desertifilales; family Desertifilaceae; genus Desertifilum; species Desertifilum tharense. The sequence continues at coordinate 85,072 of NZ_MJGC01000022.1, read as the reverse complement.
TCATTGACCCAACCTACCATTTACCGGGCGTGAAAATATGAGTGGTAGGTTGGGTAGAACGCAGTGAAACCCAACACTTTCAGGGATGCTAGAGACTTTGCGGGGGAAGTGTCAGAATTAACCCAAGAGGGGAGAAAAGATGGATCGTTATCAGATTCTTACCAAAATTCATGAAAGCGATAGTTCTTTGGTTTATCGGGCTGTTGATACCTTGAACAATCGACCCGTTGTTCTCAAAATCTTGAAAGCAGAGTATCCGAGTCCTTTGGCGATCGCGCGCTATAAGCGGGAGTATGAAATTACCCGCGCTTTGGATGTTGATGGGGCAATTAAGGCTTATGACCTATTTCCCAATCGCAATACAATGGTAATGGTTTTAGAGGATTTTGGTGGAGAGTCGCTTGAGGTTTGGTTGCAGTCTCGATCGTTCTTGCTGGCGGAAGCTTTGCCCTTGGTGGTGAAGATTTGCGGGGCGATCGCCCAAATTCATGCGGCTAATATTATTCATAAAGATATTAATCCGTCCAATATTGTTTACAATCCCCAAACTGGACAAGTTAAGCTGATTGATTTTGGCATTTCTACCCCATTTAATCGCGAAAATCCGACGCTCAAAAATCCCAATCTCCTAGAAGGGACTTTGGCTTATATGTCGCCGGAACAAACCGGGAGAATGAATCGCTTTATCGATCGCAGTACAGATTTTTATTCTTTTGGGGCAACCTTATATCGCTTGTTAACTCGCAAAGCGCCGTTTGTTACAGACGATCTCTTAGAGTTGATTCACTGTCATATTGCCAAGCCTCCCATTCCGCCCCAGCGCGTTAACCCAGAGGTGCCGATCGCAGTCTCTAAGATTGTGATGAAGTTGTTGGCAAAAACCGCAGAGGAACGCTATCAAAATGCGCTGGGGATTCAGGCGGATCTCGAACAATGCTGGCAGCAGTTTCAGCAAAGCGGGATGATTGTGGAGTTTCCCTTAGCCCGTTACGATGTTTCCGATCGCTTGACGATTCCTCAAAAATTGTATGGGCGAGATCTGGAAATTTCTACGTTACTTTCCACTTTCCAAAGAATTATAGACCGCACGGGGCGAAGATCGACGGAGATGGTTTTGGTGGCTGGCTATGCGGGAATTGGCAAGTCGGTTCTGGTGCAAGAACTCTATAAGCCGATTACCCAACAACGGGGATATTTTATTGCGGGTAAGTTTGAGCAGTTTCAGCGCAATATTCCCTATAGCGCGATCGCCTCTGCGTTTCGATCCCTAGTACAGCAATTGCTGACGGAAAGCGATGCGGAGTTGGCAGGGTGGCGCGAGAGGCTATTAGCGGCGTTTGGGGTCAATGGACAGGCGATGATTGATGTTATCCCCGAAATTGAACTGATTGTCGGTTCTCAGCCCCCCTTGCAGCTTCTAGAACCCACAGAGACGCGAAATCGATTTAATACGGTCTTTCTCAATTTCTTGCAGGTGTTTTGCCAGAAGGCGCACCCGTTGGCGATCTTCCTTGACGATCTGCAATGGGCAGATTCTGCAACGCTGAGGCTGTTGGAGGTGATGAGCGATCGCGATCTGGGCTATCTGATGTGTATTGGTGCCTACCGCGATCGCGAAGTCGATGAGGATCATCCTTTAATTAAAATGCGCGATCGCCTCCAAGAGCAAGGGGCGATTGTCAATACGCTGACGCTGACGCCTTTGCAGCTTGAGGAAATTGCTCAATTGCTGGCGGATGCGCTACACCAAGATCGAGAGGGTGTCAAACCTCTGGCAGAATTGGTTTTTAAAAAGACTTCTGGCAATCCTTTTTTCATTAATGAGTTTCTGAAAACGATTTATCAAGAACAGTTGCTCGTCTTCGATCGCGATCGCCAATGCTGGCAATGGCAAATTCAGGCGATTGAAAGATTGGGCATTACTGACAATGTTGTTGATTTGATGATTGATAAGTTGAAGAAGTTGCCAGAAGCGACACAAGAAGCTTTGTCTCTGGCTGCTTGTATTGGCACTGATTTCGATTTGGGGGAATTGGCTCAAGTGGGACAACTGTCGCCTCCTCAAATGTTTGAAAGTCTTTTTTTGGCGATTCAGTTGGGTTTGATTCAACCCAGTTCTCCCCTAGAAGTTAGCAACTCTGAAATTCCTTTAGAATCGGCTTTGGTGGTCAATAAATATAGATTTCAGCATGACCGCGTTCAACAGGCGGCTTATGCTTTAATGGATGGCGATCGCCAGCAGCAAGTTCATCTCAAATTAGGTCAATTATTGTTAGCCAATCTTCGTAAACCTGTGGTTGGTAAAAACTTGTTTACTTTGGTCGATCGCTTAAACCTGGGGCGGGTTTTGCTGGAGAGCGATCGCGAAAAATGGGAACTGACAGAGTTAAACTTAAAAGCGGGCAAGCAAGCTAAACAAGCCACTGCTTATAAAGCGGCTGAAACTTACTTGAATCTTGCTAAAGATATTTGTCCTGGAAACATTTGGCAAGAACGCTATCCAATGGCGCTTGACCTTTATAAGGAACTTGCAGAAGTTGAATATTTAGTTGGAAATATTGAGCGATCGCAAGAATTAATCGAACAATCTATCCAGCAAGCAAAATCAAGCTTTGACAGTTCAGAATTTTATTATCTGCAAATTAATCAATATACTTTGTTGGCAAAATACAAAGAATCAATTGAATTGGGATTAACTGTCTTAAACACCCTAGGAGTTACTTTGCCAACTGAAAATTATCAGGCGGCTTTCGATCGGGAAATTCAAATCTATAAAGAGAATTTGGGATTGCGAGAGATTAGCGCCTTACAGAATCTTCCAGAAATGGAAATCATAGAGAAAGGGGCAGCCCTAAAAATTCTTTCTCGTATTTTTCCTACGGCTTGGATTATCGATCCAATTCTGATGAATATCATTGGAATAAAGGCTGTTAATCTTAATTTGCAATATGGTCATACTTCTGTCTCAGCAACTGTTTATGGATTTATGGCATTTATTGTGGCTCATGTTTTACAAGATTATCAATCAGGTTACGAGTATACTTCTCTGGGAATGAAGTTAGCCGAGCGTTATAATGATTTGGCTTCTAAAGCGGTTGTAAGCCAAGCTCATGCTAATTTAATTTCTCCTTGGTTAAAGCATATTAATCTTTCTGAAAATATTAATATTGAAGGAATTGAGGCTGGACTGCAAGTAGGCGACTTGCAAGTTACGGGTTATACTTATACTTATAATTTGTATAACTTAATTTATCAGGGTAGAAATTTAGAATCCCTCTTAAAGGAAGCTTCTCAAGCTTTAAGCTTTGCTCAAAAAACGCAAAACACCTGGGCAAAAAATTGTATTCTTGCGGCTCAGATATTAATTCAAAACTTATTAGGATTAACTGAAAGCCAGTTTTGCTTCGCCACAGAAGAGATAGACGAAGCTAGTTTTATAGAGGTTTGCCAAGCCGAGCAAACCCTTGCGGCTATTTGCTTTTATCATATTTTCAAAACTCAAATTCTCTATTTATATGGTCAACCTGTAACCCTGTCTGAACTTGAAGAAACTGAAAAACTAACAGCTTTTATTCCCGGTACTATTTCGGTTGCCAAACATAACTTTTATTCTTCCCTAAGTCTTCTGAGCCTCTATTCTCAAGCTTCTGAAACCGAAAAAACAGCCTATTTACAGAAACTAGAAGCCAATCAACAACAATTAAAAAAATGGGCAGATCGCTGTCCTGAAAACTTTGAACATCAATATCTGTTAATTGCGGCTGAAATGAGTCGTCTATTGGGACAAACCCATGAAACCATGAGTTTATACGATCGGGCAATTCAAGCTGCCAACCAACAGGAATTTATCCACGAAGAAGCCCTAGCCAACGAACTCATTGCTAACTTTTGGCTAACCCAAAACAAGACTGAATTTGCTCAAATTCACCTCAAAAAAGCTCGCCAAGGATATCAGATTTGGGGTGCCCAAAGCAAAGTAGAAGCATTAGAGCGAAAATACATCCAATGGCTAGATTCAGCCCCCTCTCAGAATCAAAATGCCACGCTGCATCCCATTACCACAACCGGAAAACACTCAGGAGAAGTTCTAGATTTTGATGCTGTTCTCAAAGCTTCTCAAGCGATTTCGGGCGAAATTGTTTTAGAACAACTGTTAACCCAAGTCATGAAAGCCGTTATTGCTAACGCAGGCGCGCAACGGGGTTTCTTGATTTTAGACAAAAGTGGTCGTTGGGCCATTGAAGCAGAAGCTACAGTCGATTTAGAACCGACCCACATTCTCCAATCGCTTCCCATCGATGCGATTAACCCTGTCACCCAAACCCCCATTCTCTCCACAGCAATTGTTAACTATGTCGTCCGTAGCTGCGAAAATGTGGTTTTAAATGATGCGACTGAAGACGGCCCATTTACTCGCGATGCCTATATTTTAGCCTTGCAACCCAAATCCATCCTCTGTACTCCCCTGCTTAACCAAGGCAGACTCGCCGGAGTTCTCTATTTAGAAAATAACTTAGCCACTGGCGCATTTACTCCAGACCGAATTGAAACCTTAAAAATTATTGCCACTCAAGCCGCAATTTCTATTGAAAATGCCCATCTCTACAACCAATTAGAAGAATATAACCAAACCCTAGAGCAAAAAGTTGAGGAACGTACCAAAGAACTTCTCAGTACAGTGAAAGTGCTGAAAGCCACGCAAGCAGAATTGGTTTTAGAAAACGCTTTACTCAGAAGCGCTGAAGCCCCTTCAACTTACGATTATCACATCGGCGGTAGCTTGCCCCTAGATGCGCCCACTTATGTTGTCCGTTCCGCAGACCGACATCTTTATAAAGCCTTGAAATTAGGACAACTGTGTTACGTCTTAAATACTCGTCAAATGGGTAAGTCTAGCTTGCGCGTCCAAACCATGAAAAAAATGCAAGCAGAAGGCTTTACCTGTGCTGCCCTCGATATTTCAGTTCTCAGCAGTTCCCAAGCTACCCTAGAACAGTGGTATGCAGGTTTTGCGTACTTGTTAGTCAGCGGCTTGCAACTTTCCAAAACTGTGAATATCCGGGCTTGGTGGCGCGATCGCAATATTTTATCGCCCATTCAGCGCTTATCTGAATGTATCAACGAAGTCATCTTACCCTCGATTGCCACCCCCATTATTATCTTCATTGACGAAATCGATAGCCTGATCGATCTATCCTTTGACAGCAGCCCATTTTTTGGCATCATCCGCACTTGCTATAACAAACGCGCCGACACTCCCGACTACCAGCGCCTCAACTTCGTCTTATTAGGCGTAGCTACCCCCTCTCAACTAATTCAAGATAAACAGCGTACGCCCTTTAATGTCGGTCAAGCCATTCCACTCAATGGTTTTCAAGTCCATGAAGCCCAACCCCTACTCCAAGGCCTTACCCAGCGCGTCTCCAACCCGCAAACCCTCCTCAAAGAAGCGATCGCTTGGACGGGGGGACAGCCTTTTCTGACGCAAAAACTCTGCAAGCTGATCTGCACATCCGACTCCCCCATCCCCCCTAACGATGAAGCCGCCTGGGTAGAAGCCTTAGTGCGATCGCAAATCATCGAAAATTGGGAAGCCCAAGACCAACCCGAACATTTAACCACAATCCGCGATCGCCTGCTAATCGATCGACCCAAAGCCGTCCAACGACTGGCACTATACCGCCAAATCTTAAACCAGGGCAAAATCCCCGCCACCGACACTCCAGAAGCCATAGAACTCCTCATGTCTGGCTTAGTCGTCAAGCGAGACAACTACCTCCAAGTCAACAACCCCATTTATCAACTCGTCTTCAACGAAGATTGGATCGAAACCACACTCGCCCTCATTAACTAACAAAAGATCGCCAGTAGGTTGGCTTGAAAAACCCAACACCACCAAAAGATCGCCAGTAGGTTGGCTTGAAACCCAAAACCCAACACCACCAAAAGATCGCCAGTAGGTTGGGTTGAGGCACGAAACCCAACACCACCAAAAGATCGCCAGTAGGTTGGCTTGAGGCACGAAACCCAACACCACCAAAAGATCGCCAGTAGGTTGGGTTGAGGCACGAAACCCAACACCACCAAAAGATCGCCAGTAGGTTGGGTTGAGGCACGAAACCCAACACCACCCTAACGAGTAAGTAGGTTGGCTTGAAACCCAAAACCCAACACCACCAAAAGATCGCCAGCAGTAGGTTGGGTTGAGGCACGAAACCCAACACCACCCTAACGAGTAAGTAGGTTAGATTGAAACCCAAAACCCAACACCACCTTCGCTAGTTGACTGACAATCAAGATAGCGCGTAAGTTAGCTGGAGACCCAAAACCTAACCTAACAACTTGCCAATTCAGCCAGAAACCGAGAAGATGCAATATCAAGTTGGGGGTAGCCTTGCACGCGACGCCCCCAGCTACGTGGATCGTCAAGCCGATCGAGACCTATGCACCGCCCTTCAGCAAGGTCAGTTTTGTTACGTTTTCACAGCGCGTCAGATGGGCAAAACTTCTTTGTTGGTTCGGACTTATTACCACTTGCGCCAACAGGGATATTGCTGCGCGGTTTTAGATTGCACAGCGATCGGCGGCGAACAAGCAACGCCCCTTCAATGGTACAAAGGAATGCTCAAAGATTTGTGGCGCGGATTGCCAGCACTGAGAACCTTTGATTTGCAAAGCTGGTGGAAACAACAGCAGGATCTTTCCTTTCCTCAACGTCTCAGCCAATTTTTTGGCGAAGTTCTGTTGCCCACCCTAGCCGATCGACCGATCGTCATTTTAATAGACGAAATTGAGAGCTTGCTTAACTTACCGTTTGCCGTTGATGACTTTTTTGCCGTCCTGCGTTCTTGTTACGATCGACGATCGCTTGCACCCGATTACCATCGCCTCAATTTTGCGATTTTCGGCGTTACAACCCCGCACAATCTAGCCTCCGATCGCCCATCCACCCTGTTTACAGAAGGCCGTGCGATCGCTCTCAATGATTTTACCCCCACCCAAGCCCAACCCCTCGCCCAAGGTCTGGCCCCATTTACCCCACATCCGCACCTTCTGCTAGCCGAAATCCTGAAATGGACAAACGGACAACCTTTTTTAACTCAGAAACTTTGCCAAATAGCGATCGCCGCCAGCCCTGACTCTCAGATCACCCTTCGCGCAGTTTCCGCCCCAGAAATCGCATCTTGGGTAGAAACCTTAGTTCGCGATCGCCTGCTTTACAACTGGCAATGGCAAGATGAACCCCAACACCTCAAAACAATCCGCGATCGCCTGCTGTTGGCTTCAGCCAACCAAGAACGACGCATTCATCTCTATAACCAAGTGCTACATTCTCCCTTGCAGATCGCAGCAACCCCCAGTAGCGAATGCACAGAACTCCTATTATCGGGTTTAGTCGTCGCAGAAGCAGGCTATTTACGAGTCAAAAACCCCATCTACGCCCAAATCTTCAACACCGCCTGGATCGAGTCTCAGTTATAACCCCCCCTAAAAGTTCAATGCGGCCGTAGGTTGGGTTGAGGAACGAAACCCAACAGCAGCCAAAGTTGCGTTGAGTTACAGACCTCATCAAGTCTCAGTTGTAACCCACCCTAAAAGTTCGATGCGGCCGTAGGTTGGGTTGAGGAACGAAACCCAACAGCAGCCAAAGTTGCATTGAGTTACAGACCCCATCAAGTCTCAGTTGTAACCCACCCTAAAAATTCGATGCGGCCGTAGGTTGGGTTGAGGAACGAAACCCAACAGCAGCCAAAGTTGCGTTGAGTTACAGACCTCATCGAGTCTCAGTTATAACCCACCCTAAAAGTTCGATGCGGCCGTAGGTTGGGTTGAGGAACGAAACCCAACAGCAGCCAAAGTTGCATTGAGTTACAGACCCCATCGAGTCTCAGTTATAACCCACCCTAAAAGTTCGATGCGGCCGTAGGTTGGGTTGAGGAACGAAACCCAACAGCAGCCAAAGTTGCGTTGAGTTACAGACCCCATCGAGTCTCAGTTATAACCCACCCTAAAAGTTCGATGCGGCCGTAGGTTGGGTTGAGGAACGAAACCCAACAGCAGCCAGAGTTGCATTGAGTTACAGACCCCATCGAGTCTCAGTTATAACCCCCCCTAAAAGTTCGATGCGGCCGTAGGTTGGGTTGAGGAACGAAACCCAACAGCAGCCAGAGTTGCGTTGAGTTACAGACCCCATCGAGTCTCAGTTGTAACCCACCCTAAAAGTTCGATGCGGTCGTAGGTTGGGTTGAGGAACGAAACCCAACAGCAGCCAGAGTTGCGTTGAGTTACAGACCTCATCAAGTCTCAGTTATAACCCACCCTAAAAGTTCGATGCGGCCGTAGGTTGGGTTGAGGAACGAAACCCAACAGCAGCCAGAGTTGCGTTGAGTTACAGACCTCATCAAGTCTCAGTTATAACCCACCCTAAAAATTCGATGCGGCCGTAGGTTGGGTTGAGGAACGAAACCCAACAGCAGCCAGAGTTGCGTTGAGTTACAGACCCCATCGAGTCTCAGTTATAACCCCCCCTAAAAGTTCGATGCGGCCGTAGGTTGGGTTGAGGAACGAAACCCAACAGCAGCCAGAGTTGCGTTGAGTTACAGACCTCATCAAGTCTCAGTTGTAACCCACCATCTCCAAATCGCCCAGTAGCAATCTACTACTATCAGACGATTCAAGATTGCTGAGATCTCCCTCGTTAGATAAATTAATCTGACTTTAGTAATCGATACTCTGGAGACAGATTAGAAAAGATTATGTAAGCGAAGGAATTTCAATGACTAGCTTCAACAACACTCCACAACCCGACAAGAGTTTGCAACCCATCGACGTTGAAATTATTGAAAGCGGAAACTCCGAAAAACAACTGGACAGTTCCGATCCCAATCAACCGAACAACAACCACATTGTCGCCGAAGCCATTGGTGCTGCCGGTGGTGGGATTGCAGGCGCTGCCATTGGTAAAATGGTTGGCGGACGCCTAGGGGCCGCTGTTGGGGCCGTAGGTGGCGCGATCGCTGGCGCAGCCGTTGGCGACCAAGCTGCACACGGAATCGACCAGAGAGTCGATAGTGCAGTAGATACCATGAAAGACGCAGTTCACGATCTCACCCACCGCGTTGAAGATGTAGTGGATACCGTTAAAGACAAAGTTGAACAAGCAGACTTAAAAGGTGTCGTAGACTCCACCAAACACAAAATTGATGAAGCCGACGTTCGCGGCATTACTGAATCTGTTCAGCATAAAATTGACGAAGCCAACGTCAAAGGCGTCACCAACTCCGTGCAACACAAAATTGACGAAGCCGACGTTCAAGGCGTCAGCGAATCTGTGAAACACAAGATTGACGAAGCCAATGTTCGCGGCGTCACCAACTCCGTTCAACACAAGATTGACGAAGCCAACGTCAAAGGTGTTAGCGACTCTGTGAAACACAAGATTGATGAAGCCAACGTCAAAGGCGTTAGCGACTCTGTGAAACACAAGATTGATGAAGCCAACGTCAAAGGTGTCAGCGACTCCGTGAAACACAAGGTTGAGGAAACCGATGTTAAAGGTGTCAGCGACTCCGTGAAGCACAAAATTGACGACGCCAATGTACCGGGAATGAATAACTCTGCCAAAGACAGCAGCAACGCCAATCGTCCTCCTAGCAGCCAACCCTTCCCGAATAAAGTCTCTACTCCGGCAACCCCTGCCAATCGTGCAGCCGCAAAACCGCTTCCGGTTCCCCCACCTCCCCCGTCTGCAATCGATCCGTTAGCTGGTGGTCAAGTGGATACCAAAAAGCTAGAAGAAGAAGCCCGGAATCGTAGACTGCGGTAATCTTCCCGTCGGTTAGGTTCAGATCCAACTCCTCGCAAATGTTGGGTCAAAACCTACCGTGTATACATAAGTCTTCTAGTATTGTTCTATAAGGTTTTGATCCCCCCTAGCCCCCCTTACCAAAGGGGGGAAGTGGAGTTAAAGTCCCCCTTTTTTCTAGCGCAGCGGCGCGTCAGCGCGGGGATTTAGGGGGATCTCTGCTGGATTTGGGATTCTTACACTAGATGTGTATACACGGTAGGGGTCAAAAGCCAACCGACAAAAGCGCATTATTAACAGACTTGGATTGGAGAATCGATTCTGAGAGTAGGTTGGGTTAGCGTCAGCGTAACCCAACATTCCTAGCAGCGAGTGTTGGGTTTCACAGCGTTCAATCCAACCTACAAAAAAGATTTGTTAGTCAACCAAGTGCTGCATATCACTTAATTTTAAGGATCGGTTGTGAAAAAAGCAACCGATCCTTAAATGTTTTCCTTCACCTAAAGAAGGCTCAATCTGACCCTTCTACAAACTCTGGAAAGAACCTGAATTTATGAGAAGCTGACAGGAATATAAGCCGAAGGGGGCAAATAGTCAGTGACCTCTTCGCCATACTCGTTTTGATTTTTCATCCAATTTTCCAACTGCGTTTCTGTCACCGTTGCTGGACTCAGTACCGGACAGGGAGGATAAGCCAGATAAATAATATATTGCACATCCTCATCCCCAATACGGTCTTTGATTTCAGCTTTCTCTGCTTCTGACGCATCGCGAATAGAACCCGAAAACCGATCCGTCACAATCTCCACATGAAACATCTTCATGAAAGGTTCATAGGACAAACTATTAGGTTCCTGACCCGTTAGTTTTTCGTAGACTTTAGGTAAAGTTAGGGTGACATTTTCCAAATCAGAGTCATCAATCTCTGAATTTTTGCCCATCACAAACTTTTTAATCTTCAGACTAGCAGTATAAGCATCTGGCTTTTTAGATTCATCGCCGTAGCTATTCACCGCGTAGCTATATCGAGCTTGGTCTTGAAGAATCTTAATAAAGAACGCCTTCAGTTTTTTCTCCTGTTCTAGATTTGCCGTATCGCTAAAAGCAGAAGTCTCTGACCAAGACCAAGCCACAATTTGAGACCATTGCTTCACACCATCGCGAATGCGCTGTGGTTCACCCTGAAGACCTTCTGGTAGTTGATTAACATTCATCTGACAATTCCTCCTTAAATGCCGTAAAACCGCGACTAATGGGACTGAATAGAAACGGGCTGACTAAACTGGGCATTATCCATTAAAAAGCTAAAGTCAGCACAATTAACATTACTTTCATTGAGTTGACAAGCTTTATCTTTGCCCGGTAAACGTGCAGCAGTATGACAAACAATACAAGAAACTCTTTGAGCATACGGCTCTAGAGCAACATTGGTCAAGGGTGGGTTAACGGGAGTAATTTGTCGGCGATCTGCTCCCGCACTGGTATAAGGAATATTAGGACTTCGCAACCATTGAGTTCCCACCAATTGATAATGCTGCCAAACCGAAGATTGGCTAACGTCTCTTAACTTTTTCTGCCATATTTTATTCTCATCACTAACCGTTCGCCGGATAGGATTGATCCGACAAACTTGAGAGGGAATTTGATTTTTAACTGCAACACCATCTAGCGTTACCGCCTTAGATTCCCAGTCATTAATATGCCAAAGATAGGGCGCTTTGACGTTTGGCCAATTTTGCTGACAGTTTTCGCCGCTACAGTTTTGATTGTACAAAGTATAGACTTTGGCATCGGGTGCATTACAGGGAGGGGCATTATCAACCTGTTCAAAAGTAGCCCAAATCCAACCTTGTTTGCTGGTTTTGTGCATAATATGAAATCCAATTAGCCCCAACTCTGCTTGAGTTTTTAAGATTTCCCCATTCTGACCAACTATCTTTCGTCTTGTGGTGTAATATCGGGCTTTTTCGGGTTCAGTATCCTGAGCATCAAAAACTCGCCAAACCGCCTTGATTTCTATTGCCCCTGTCGAGTCATAATCAGTGCAATAGGAACGGCTAGATTCCGATCCGCCTTCGCTACACGCGAGTTGAAAAGACTGGGTTGCGCCAGAATCTTGAAAAGGCAAAAGATTGTTAGCATCAAACCATTTATGATTCACGATTTGATTAAATTCAACCGGATTGAGGCGAATTTCATTGATGACGTAGTTGCTCTTACGATCGACTAAAGGAACGTGATTCGCTGCATCAATATCTGCTAGCGAGATTCCCGGTAGAAGTTCGCCATATCCATCGAGTAAGTTATCGCTTTTGGCTCGTTTTGCTTCGTCAAATTCTTCCTGACCGACTAATATTCCCGTTTCGGTTAGACGTAAATCTTGGCGATACTGAATTTCCGATCCGGCGCGATCGTTTAAACATTGCACAACTTCCGGAATTCGATCCAAGGGGGGAGGGGTTGCGCCGTCTTTTAAAAACACATCGTTTGGAGAAGGATATAATTCCCAACTGCGAGGTGCTTCGGGTGCTTGTCCAATAATTTGAGTCAGCGGTTTTCGGGTCAGAGGATCGGTGTAGGATAGAGAGTTTCCCTGACAATCAACCGGCCAGTTTAAGGCAATAAAATCTTTCCAGGCAAACTCCAGGATACCTCGTTCTTCTAGAGAACTGGGATTCGTTGGGTTGAGGTCTTTGGGTCGAGAAATCTCTGGGTTAAAGGGAACCTCTTGAAATGCTGCGGTGATGGGGAATGGTCGATTGTCTTTCATCGAGCCTGCAAGGGCTAGCTCTGTAAAGATTACAAGGCAGGCTATAGTCAAAACAATCGCGAATCGACGCCCGATCGATGTCATAAGATGAGTGTACTTTTCGTTAATATCTGATAGGTTGCACCTGTGCCAGAAACCGAGTTTCTTGTCAATCGCTTGAGCTGAAACCCTTGATTTTCGGTGAAAAACCCAGTTTCTCAGGTCTAAGATTAGACTCAGCGCGATCGCTCTCCTCGTTTTTCCCAAGAGTCGTATCAACAACAACTCAGTGCAATCGTCTTAAATTTTGGCTGACACCGCTTCAATTAGCAAGCTTTCTGACAAACTCGCCATCCACCCCTCTTTTCCATCGGAGGTAGCAGAGATTACAGCGAAGTGGCGATCGCCTCACTTAAAGTCACTAAATCGCGCCCTTGGTGTTTGGAGTGATAAAGAGCCTTATCTGCGGCTAACAATAGCACCGAACAATCGCTTCCCAGACAAGACACCACGCACGCCACCCCAATGCTCACCGTAACAATGCCCTGACCCGTTTTAGAATTTTCATGGGGAATCGCCAAACTCTTAATGGCAACTCGCATCTTCTCCGCCAGTTCGGTTGCTTCTTTCGCATTCGTTTGAGGCAGCACGATCGCAAACTCTTCGCCCCCATAACGAGCCACCAAATCTGGGGAACGCTGGTGGCTGTGAATCACGCCCGCAATTTGACGCAAACAGCGATCGCCTGCGGGATGCCCATAGGTATCGTTATAGGCTTTAAAATCATCCACATCCAATAAAATCAGCGCTAAAGAAGTTCCCATCCCCGCCGACTGCTGCCAGTTAATCGCCAGATAGCGATCGAGAGAGCGACGGTTAGCCAACTGAGTCAGCGAATCAATATCCACCAAATACTTTAAGCGCTGATTCTCTTCCTTCAATTCTTGCAGTCGGGCGCTATAGCTGAGGGTTTCCACAAATAACTGCGATTGAAAATAGAGGCGATAAAGTTCGCAACTCAGCGTCACTCCCTGATTGGTAAAACTCACCAATCCCAGACTATTGAGTTTGTAAGCCGAAACCGGATCGATCGCCACCCCATCACCGGCTGCGATCGCCTGCCAAAGCGCTTCTTTGAGGGGGGCTTCTTGTTGCAACGCAATCAGCAAATCTTGCAAATGGGCGCTATAAATCCCCGCCGACGTTGGAGCCGTCTTTAAAAGCTGATCTAAAGTCAGTTCCCCGCGCCGCAAATAGTAAAACGCCAACCCCAAACGATAGGGATTGCCCCCCACCATCTTCAACAGTTCATCAATTGGCGATCGCAACTCCCCCTCATCCCACGTTAACCCGTAGCGGTCGGCTAGCTCGTGGGCTTGGGCTAAATTAAAATCAGCTAACCGAATCGGCAAACCCACATTAAACGGAGACTGATTGATCTTTAAAGGAACATACACCTCTGTGGAGTGAACAATCACAAGCCGCAATTTTTGAAACGCATCGACATGTTTGGCTTGTTCGTACCAATAGCGCAACAGCGGAAAAAACTCTTGGGCAATCTCAGAATGCTCGAAAATCAGATTGACTTCATTCAAAGCCAAGACAATTGGTCGATCGATCTGTTCGAGTAAATATTCTTCAAAATAAATCGTACAACTGACCTTACTGCCCACCTCCTCATCCCAATAATCATCGAGTTGAGGAGGCAACCGCAAGCGACGGCTGACATTTGCACACAACCAGCGTAACAGCTTATCTAAGCTCCCAAACGCCGCCCGATCGACCTCCTGAAAGTCAATATGAGCAACCCCATAACCTTGAGCCTTCGCGTGAGCCAACAGCCGAGTTAATAGCGAACTTTTGCCCATTTTACGCGGAGCTTGGATGCGAATTGCGCTCCCCGGTTTCTCAACTTCCTGACAAACCAGTTCTTCCTGGGGAGGGCGGTAGACATAGAACGGTGAATTCAGGGGTAAAGGTCCGCCAGGAAACTCGACAACCTCTGTACTAATCATTCGGGGCACTAACGATTCAGGGTGGTTTTCCAAAGCGTAACACCTCTATCTGAAGAAGGTACTTTCAATTTAACGCTTGGTGGCTTGAGGAAGCCATTGATTCAGGCAGAAGCAGTTTAAGATGGTCGCAGTTTGCCCAAAAATTTGAGGAACGTTTCAGGATTTGCCAAAATCTTGAATAAAGATCAACTTAACCCACCGTTCATGCAAGAGAAATGAGTGTGAAAACTAAGCAGTTCCTACGAGGCTTTCGCAATTGGCGTCAATTGGGGACTCATCTGATGGCGATCGCTCTGGGTGCTGCGATCGCGCTAAGTGCGTTCCAAGTCGCGCCCTCCAATGCAAGTCCCGTCAACGCTTCCCCAACCGTTGCCTTACAAATTCCCCAATCTGGACGCAACTTCGTCACAGCCGCCGTTAATCAAGTCGGCCCGGCAGTCGTGAGAATTGATACCGAGCGCACCGTAACCCGCAGCCTTCCCGATCCCTTCTTTGACGATCCCTTCTTTCAGCGCTTTTTTGGCGATAACTTCCCGCAGCGCTTCGAGCAAGAACAACGACAGCGCGGTCAAGGCTCTGGGTTTATCATCAACCGTAACGGCACCCTAATCACCAACGCCCATGTCGTCAACCGAGCCGATCGCGTCACCGTCACCCTCAAAGACGGACGGCAATTTCAAGGGCAAGTTTTAGGGACTGATGACATTACCGATTTAGCCCTAGTGCAAATTCAAGGCGCAGGGGGCGATCTTCCCGCTGCCAGTTTAGGCGATTCCGAACAGGTTCAAGTCGGCGATTGGGCGATCGCAGTCGGCAACCCCCTGGGTTTAGACAACACCGTCACCCTCGGCATCATCAGCACCCTAAACCGTTCCTCCTCCGAAGTGGGCGTTCCCGATAAGCGCCTAGACTTCATCCAAACCGACGCCGCCATCAATCCCGGTAACTCCGGCGGCCCCTTACTCAACGAACAGGGAGAAGTCATTGGCATTAACACCGCCATTCGAGCGAATGCAATGGGGATTGGGTTTGCCATTCCCATCAACAAAGCCAAATCCATCGCCGAGCAACTCGCACGCGGCGAACAAGTCTCGCATCCTTATATTGGCGTCCAAATTGCTAACCTCACTCCCCAACTCGCTCAAGAGAACAACAGCAACCCCAACGCCCCCTTTGAAGTTCCCGAAGTGACGGGCGTCTTAGTGGTGCGCGTCATGCCCAATACCCCAGCAGCAGAAGCCGGATTGCGTCGCGGCGATGTCATTACCCAAATTAACGGCACAACCGTCACCACCGCCGATCAATTGCAGAGAATCATCGATCGCAGCGGCGTGGGTAAATCTCTACCCATAACCGTCAGACGGGGTAGCCAAACCCTTCAGCTTGCAGTCAGAACTGCTCAACTGTCCAATACGCTCCCGCGTTGACCCAGTTGAGACAGTGCGGCGGTTAAATCTGCCATTAAACGCGTAGCTTCTTGTTTAGTCGGGCCGTTTCGATAATGAGCGGCCCGAATGGGGGTTCCAATCTGCACCGTCACATCGCATCCCCAGTGGGGAACGGGATTGCTATAGGAAATATGAATGGGAATAATTTTTAGACCCAGGTTTGGCTGGCTAGATTCGGCTTGCAGAGCAAGGCGTGCTAAACCGGGTTTTAAGGGATGCAATTCGCGATCGCGAAAAATATTCCCCTCCGGGAAAATCACCAGCGTTTCTCTTGCTTGCAGAATCTCAACGCTATGGCGCAAGCTAGAAATTCCCGGATGTTGCGGATCGACCGGAAATCCTCCAAACCGCCGAATAAACCACCCTTGGATTCCCTTCACCTCATCGGCGGAAACCATAAACCGCAAATGACGACCCGTAATATCCCGACCCGCCACATAGGGAACCACTAGCGCATCCCAGCGGGAACGATGGGTCGGAGCCAAAATCAAAGGACTCTCATCTTGTAACAAATGCTCCTGTCCAATCACCTCTAGGCGACCAAAAAAGGACGGTAAAACGACATGACGCCCCAAGGGATACAAAATCGTCGCCAGCCACGGAGAAACTTTAGAACTGACTGGCCTAGCTTGGATGGCTTTACTAGGTTCTGAAATCAGGGAAGAGAAATTAAGCTGAATCATCGACAATAAGGCTTATTCACAAATCTCGGTCTTACTTACCACCCTAAGTTTGCGATCGCCAATTGTCTTCTATCACAAGGCCACTTCTTATGCTGGCACCTAGGGAGGGGAGGTGGGAATTGGGAGTTGGGAGTTAGGATTTGGGGAAGAAGAGGATGGGGGGATGGGGGGAAAGAGGGGAGTTGGGAGTTGGGAGTTAGGATTTGGGGGGTAAATACTGCCTGACTACCACACTCCTCGGAACTCGGAACGTTGCACTCTCTTCCCACTCAGCACTCAGCACTTTACACTCAGCCGATTCCTGCTGTACAACCGATTTAGTTAAATTCAACTCTTCCCACTCAGCACTCAGCACTTTACACTCAGCACTTAGAGAAGCACTCTCTCCCCACTCAGCACTCAGCACTTTACACTCAGCACTTAGAGAAGCACTCTCTTCCCACTCAGCACTCAGCACTTTACACTCAGCACTTAGAGAAGCACTCCCTTCCCACTCAGCACTCAGCACTTTCTACTCAGCACTGTTTTTGCGTTTTTGCTGAAACCAGGCTTGGAGTTGGTCTTGACAGGCGGATTCGTTGATTCCGGATAGGACTTGCAGGCGGTGATTGGATGCGGGGCTATCGGGGAGGTTGAGGACGCTGCGAATTGCTCCGGTTTTGGGGTCATCTGCGCCATACACCAGTAGTTTGAGGCGGGCGTGAATAATAGCTCCAGCGCACATGGGACAGGGTTCTAGGGTGACGTAGAGGGTGCATTGATTGAGGTGCCAATCTTGCAGCGTTTGGGCGGCTTGGCGAATGGCGAGTAATTCGGCGTGGGCGGTCGGATCGCGATCGCGTTCTTTGCGGTTTGCAGTTTGCGCGATCGCATTTCCTTGAGCATCCACAATAACCGCACCCACGGGAATTTCTCCGGCGTCCCCAGCAGCTTGAGCCAGGGCGATCGCTCGGTTCATCCAATCGCGATGTTTAAGGTAAATTGGGTTATCCAACAAAGCGCTTTCTATGCACCCGCAGGTTGAACCAGCAGCGGATCGAGTTGGGCTTTACCATCGAGTTCATACAGGTCGTCACAGCCCCCAATATGCTGATCATTAATAAAAATCTGGGGAACGCTACGCCGACCATTAGCGCGTTCGGCCATTTGGCTTCTAGCGTTCTCATCGCCGTCAATCTTATATTCAGTGTAGTTAACCCCTTTCCACCACAACAGCATCTTCGCTCGAATGCAGAAAGGGCAAGTTTGCCAAGTATAGATTTCCACGTTAGCTTTGATCCGTTCGGGATGACGACCCAGTAAGGGATTTAAAAAGTTAAACATCAAGCAATTTCCACAAAGATAATATTCAATCAATTGTAAAGTTTTCAGCCAAAACCCTGTTAGCCCTCCCCATCCCCCCATCCCCCACCCTCTTCTTCCCCAACCCCTAACTCCCAACTCCCTTCTTCCCCCCATCTCCCCATCTCCCCATCCCCCCACCCCCTTCTTCCCCAACCCCCAACTCCCAATTCCCAACTCCCTTCTTCCCTATGGATTTGCCCATCATCTACCACCCCGACTATGTAGCACCTTTACCAGAGGGGCATCGTTTCCCGATGGCAAAGTTTAGGATGCTCTATGAGATGCTGCTAGCGGAGGGAGTCGTTCAACCCGAACAGGTTTATACTCCAGAACTGCCGCCAAGAGCATGGCTAGAACGGGTGCATACTCCAGAGTATATTGAGGCCTATTGTACGGGAACGCTAGATCCGAAGGCGCAGCGACGCATTGGTTTACCCTGGAGTCCGGCTTTAGTGAATCGGACTTGCATTGCAGTGGGGGGAACGATTCTGGCGGCAAAACTGGCTCTACAGCAGGGGTTAGCCTGCAATACCGCCGGGGGAACGCATCATGCATTTCCCAGTTATGGTTCGGGGTTTTGTATTTTTAACGATTTGGCGATCGCCTCTCGCGTTCTCCAATCCCTAGGATGGGTTAAAACAATCCTGATTGTAGATTTAGACGTGCATCAGGGGGATGGAACCGCCTGGATTTTCCAAAACGATCCCAGTACGTTTACCTTTTCGATGCACTGCGAGGTGAATTTTCCGGGAACCAAGCAAGCCAGCGATCTCGATGTCCCTCTTCCTGTGGGGATGGATGATGATGCCTATTTGCAAACCCTAGCACGCTATCTCCCCGATCTGCTCGCTCAGGTGAAGCCCGATTTGGTGTTATACGATGCGGGAGTGGATACCCATGTTGGCGATGCGTTGGGGAAGTTGGCGCTGACGGATAGCGGTTTGTTCCGGCGGGAAATGCAAGTGTTGAGTACCTGCGTAGCTGCCGGGTATCCGGTTGCCTGCGCGATTGGCGGTGGGTATGCTAAAGACTTGAATGCTTTAGTCTATCGCCATTCCATCTTGCACCGGGCCGCCAGCCAGGTGTATCGCCACTATCACCTATAGTTCAACGCGGAAGGTCTGATTGCCAATGGTAACGCGATCGCCTGCAACGAGTTTGCGTCCGCGTCGGGTTTCGATGACGCCATTGACGCGCACTTCCCCATCTTGGATCGCGAGTTTGGCTTGACCTCCGGTATCCACGAGTCCTTTCCATTTGAGGAACTGATCGAGCTTAATTGTGGTATCGTCCATAACGCTTTGCTGCTATCAGATTAAGTTTTTGTAACAATCGTAGATTTTTCTCGTTTTCCGATTGGAGCCTTGTTAATTTAATAAACGAGACTCTATTCGGTTGTAGTGCTGGTTTTGAATACTGATGGTTTTTTCCCTTCTTAAACAAGACACGGCTTCTCTCCGACATCTCAACTTTATGTCTATTCGCTGATTTTGGAGACGATCCATGTCCATTTACGTTGGTAATTTATCCTACCAAGTTACCCCAGAGGATTTGACCGCTGTTTTTGCAGAGTATGGAACGGTAAAACGCGTGCAGATCCCGATGGATCGAGAAACGGGTCGGATGCGTGGCTTTGGTTTTGTTGAAATGGGTTCCGATGCTGAAGAGGATGCAGCAATTGAAGCTCTCGATGGTGCAGAATGGATGGGCCGCGACTTAAAGGTCAATAAAGCTCGACCCCGCGAAAATAACAACCGAGCAGGTACAAATAATCGCAGAGGCGGCTCTTTTTCCAGACGCTACTAATATAACAACCTTAAAAGCAAGCTGATTCCAAGCGCAAGCTTGAGCAATCAGCCATTACACTACACGTTTCAATAACTGAGTTTCATCCCCTTTCTAGGAGCCTAGAAAGGGGTTAATTATGGCTATTTAATGCTTAGTCCTGTCAGGAGTTCTCGCACTAAGGAGAGTTCGTAGGGGAAGGGTTTCTTAACCGGGCGGTAATCGCGATCGCAAACTGGGCCGTGACGTAGAATTGAGTTGATAGCGACGCAAGCTTTCTGACTGAGGTTAATCGCGCCGTGCGGGACGCCAGGGGGAATTTTAACCAGGGTGGGTTGTTCGCCCCGCAGAAGTATATATTGATACTGACGGTCGAGTAAGGCGACTAAGACAACGCTTCCTTGAACCACGAGGAGTTGATCGGTTTGATAATGATGGACAAACAAGTCTTCAACTGTTCCAGGAGCAATGGTAACTAATGTTGTTTCGTGGCTTAACAACGGCGGCTCGACGATTGTATTTCCGGATTGAACCACGCGATCGAGCGGACAAATCTCCACACCAGCAGTCGGACGGATGCACTCTAAGGAAGAGATTTGAAGTTGTTTTTTAAGACTCATGCGAGCAACCCTCGGTTTTAAAAATAAAGGAGTGAATCAGCGGTTTTATGAGGTGAATCTAGCCTAATACAATGCAAACGAAACAATCATTAAAAGCAATCTCGTTCGGTTAAGTTATAGCGTTAAAATCAAAATCTAGCCACTTTTTATCGATCCCTTGCCTGTTTAATACCAGTCTATCTTGAAAAAATGAGAATGGTGTAAATTTATTTGAAGTATTGTTGATGGTGAAGAGGCTAACCCAAGAAGCTCAACGCCAAGGTAAAGTTCTTGAAAAAATCAACCTAAAACAGATTAGAGGCGCGATCCCCATCCTCGAATCTCCCTAAAGATAGATGTAAAAAATGTTTATAAAAAGGCTTTAATCCGTTTGTCTACGGATTCGATCGGGACAAATCTACTGATGAGTTCACCTGAGTGTTTACTGAGAGAGGATTAGCGTTTGCCAAGATACCGCAATTTGCGGGAAGAGTGCTGTAAGCTAAACTACTCCCTTGGCTCGGATACCGAGCGCAAAGTGCAACGTGCTAAACAAGGAGAACCGTGATTTATCTTGGGGAATTGGCGGCCTTATTCGCCGCTTTTTTATGGGCTGCATCTTCCGTGGCGTTTCGCTATATTGGTCGCTCCGTCTCGCCATTGCACCTGAATTTCACCAAGGGGGCCGTCGCGATCGCCCTCATTGGCCTGACCCTAGCCTTACAGCAAGACTGGACGCCGGGGGGAAACTGGAGAGCGATCGCCCTCCTCCTGATCGGCGGCGCGTTAGGGATCGGTATTGGCGATACCTTCTTCTTATCCGCCATTAACACCATCGGGCCGCGCCGCACCCTGATTTTAGAAGCCCTTTCTCCCCCCCTGGCGGCTACCTTAGCCTTCGTATTTTTGCAAGAACAACTCGACTGGGAGAGCCTTTTCGGAATTCTCCTCACCGTTGCGGGCGTGATTTGGGTGGTTAGCGAAGGCATGGCTCAACCCCTTCCCCAAACCAGCTCCCCCCTACGCGGGATTGGTTTTGGCTTGCTCTCCGCCCTGGGACAAGCCAGTGGTGCCGTTCTCTCGCGAGCGGCGCTATCGACGACCACCATTAGCCCATTATGGAGTAGTTTATTCCGCCTGCTGGCAGGACTCGCCGCGATCGCCCTGATTTTACTTTTCCAGCAGCCGCAGCAAAACGGATTTAAACCCCTATATTCTCCAGAGCGATCGCACAGCGGGAAATCCTTACTCGGCACCATCGCCTTAACCGCATTTTTTAGCACCTTTCTGGGGATTTGGTTGCAGCAAACCGCCTTTAAGTATGCCAAGGTGGGTGTTGCTCAATCGCTATTAGCAACCAGTCCTCTATTTGCGATTCTGCTAGCAAGGGTCAGCGGCGAACGGGTCAGTTTGCGAGCCATTTTAGGAGCCGCGATCGCGATCGTTGGAATTTTACTTCTGTTTAACGATTAACTTGCAACCCCTAGAAAAGCATTTTTCCTCAATTTAAGAGCCGTATTTAGCTGTTTTAGGTTTCTAGACCTCCACTACAGCAAAATCCACCCCCATGCTGAAACCTATCCAAAGAAAGATTTTGTCAAACAAACCCTATGCGTAAGAATAAGGGAGGTTTACCTGCCTGACCCGCAGAGAATCCGCTTAGTCTTGAGATTTTCTATCTCTTAAATTAGATTCGCAGAAATCGAAAAATCTTATAAACTAAGGTTTTTAAGCGCTCAAGCTTGTTAGTCGAACAAGCTCAATAGCAAACAACAATCTAACTGAATAGAAGCTTATGAGAATTGCTCAAATTGCCCCGCTTTGGGAACGCGTCCCCCCCTTTCGTTATGGGGGAGTTGAACTGATTGTCAGCCTCTTGACCGAAGAACTAGTCAAACGCGGCCATGAAGTCACCTTATTTGCATCGGGAGACTCTTTGACCCACGGGCAACTGCACTCGGTTCACGATCGCGCCCTTAGACTGGATGAAAATATCAAAGAGCATGGCTTATACGAGCAAATGTTGCTGTCCCAACTCTATCAAAATGCCAATGAGTTTGATATTATTCACTCCCATGTAGGTTGTGCGGCTCTGCCCTATAGCGGTTTTGTGAAAACCCCAACCGTTCATACCACCCACGGAATTTTTACGCCGGATAATGAGAAAATGTTCCGGCAATTTGCCCGCCAACCTTATATCAGCATTAGCAACGCTCAACGCGAGTCAAAATTGGGCTTAAATTATATCAAAACCGTCTATAACGGCATTGAGTTAGAAGCTTATCCCTTTATCTCCCAACCCTCTCATTCCCCTTATTTAGCCTTCGTTGGGCGCATTTCCCCCGAAAAAGGCCCAGAACTTGCCATTCAGATGGCGCGATCGCTCCAGTTACCCTTAAAGATGGCCGGAAAAGTCGATCCTGTCGATCGCAACTACTACCGCGAAGTCATTCAACCCTTAATTGACGGCGAACAAATCCAATACTTAGGAGAAGTCTCCCATCAGGAGAAAGCCGAGTTATTGGGAAATGCCGCCCTCACCCTGTTCCCCATCACCTGGCGCGAACCTTTTGGGTTAGTGATGATTGAATCGATGGCGACAGGCACCCCCGTCGTCGCAATGGGGTTAGGATCGGTACCTGAAGTCATTGCTCATGGCGAAACCGGGATGGTTTGCCACACCCTTGAGGAAATGATTGCAGCCGTTCCCGCCGCGATGAAACTCAGCCGCCAAGGTTGTCGAGACTATGTAGCGCGTCGCTTTAGCGTCCGGACAATGGTCAATGGTTACGAGGAAGCCTACCAACAACTGATCGCCAAGCGGTACGAGTCCGATGGTATTGCTACCTCAGTTCTTAAATCTCGCACGCTATAACGGTTGCACATAGGTTTTTCATGCTCAGATCCCTCATCGATTTGGCACCAATCTATTCTAAGGTTTTGCCAATCTCTAAGGGGCTAGGCGCGATCGCGACTTCCCCAGAAACCCCTCCAAAACCTGCTGGAACCCTCTCTAAACCAGAAATTCGTTCTAGTCTTTGGGCCTCAACCGTGGATGGGATCTTTGCCAGTGTCTTCTCTGGCGTCACGGGAGGGGTTTTATTAACCAATTTCTTATTAGAATTGGGCGCTAGCAGTATTGAAATTGGCTTACTGTCCTCGATCCCGATGCTGGTGAATTTCCTGCAACCCGTTGGGGCCTACATTGCGGATCGGACGACGAGTCGCCATTGGTATACGCTTTCAATTTTCAGCGCCTCTCGCCTGCTGTGGTTAGTCTTAATTGTCAGTATTGGCTTTTTTAGCTGGCATTCCGGCGCGTCTCACGCCCTGGTGCAACAGACGTTACTGATGATTCTGCTGACGCATATTCTCGGCGCGTTGGGGAGTCCCTCTTGGGTGAGTTGGATGGCGGCGCTTGTTCCCCATCGCCTGCGCGGGCGCTATTTTGGACTCCGCAACAGTGCGGCAAATTTCACCCATTTATTGTGCGTTCCTTTATTTGGCTTTCTCGTCGCCAGTTGGCACGGGGGAACCATTCAAGGGTATGGCGTCGCCCTGAGTTTAGCCGTAGTCGCTGGAATTATCAGCCTCTGCTTTCAATTTGTGATGGCTGATGTTAACCCCCAAGTCCCCACCCAATGGGAAAAAGGACGGTCGAAAGCTGACGCGACGCCGGAAAAAGGCAGTTTAAAAACCTTGGGGCGCGATCGCAATTTTCTGATCTTCCTCCTCTATTGGGGGGGATGGATGTTTGCGGTGAATTTAAGCGCGCCCTTCTTTAACCTCTATTTACTCCAAGATTTGCACCTCGATGTCCGCTGGGTCACAATTTACAGCAGCTTAACCGCCGGGGCCAACTTACTGATGTTATTGATTTGGGGTAAACTTGCAGACCGTATTGGCAACCGTCCCCTATTGGTACTAGTTGGGGCAATGGTAGCGATCGCGCCGCTATTGTGGATCTTAACCGGACGCGACTCCATCAGCATTTGGTGCTGGCTGCCCGCCTTAAACCTGTTGGGAGGCGCAACCTGGGCTGCCATCGACCTGTGCGGCAATAATATTCAAATGGAGATCTCCCCCACCCAAGGGTCTTCCATCTATTTTGCGATCGCCGCCGCCATCAGCGGGCTAGGCGGGGCGATAGGAACCACCGCCGGGGGCTTTTTTGTCGAATTTGCCCATTCAGGAGGTTTACCCGCCTTATTCGCCCTCTCCGCAGGCGTTCGCCTCCTGGCCCTGGTGCCCCTGTTCTTCATTCAAGAACCCAAAAGTCGCCCGCTAAACCGCCTGTTTGCCTAGCAAACTAGCGCTTTGCCACAGGTTGCGGCAACTCCGAATCTGACAAATCTCCCAAATTAAACAAAAACGGCACATTATTCTGAGAATTGCCGCCCATTACCAGCACCTTGGGCATTTGGGCACCCCCCAAGCGCCAAGCTTCAATGGCTTCTTTTTGCAGAACGAGATTCCCACCTTGGGCTTTCAGGGTTTCGGCTAACAGGCGTTGCGCTTCCGCTTTCCCTTTAGCGCGGTTGACTTCTGCTAAAGCTTGTTGTTCGGCTTCTCGCGCCACATAAACCGCCCGTTGGGCCTGTTGTTCGGCAATTTGTTTCTCTTCCACCGCCCTGGCAAATTCTGGAGAAAATGCTAAATCCACAACACTTGTATCGAGAACCAAAATGCCATACTTATCTAAGCGCTCGCCTAATGCTAGATCGAAATCGTCCTTCAACTCTTCGCGCTTGGTGATTGCCTCTTCTACCGTGCGTCGGGCCGCAGCAATCTTAAACGCTTCTTGAGTTTGGGGTGCAATCACCTTAGAGACGATATTTTGTAGCGTCCCCTGTTCGCGGCGAATTTTCACCACCTGTAACGGGTCTAGACGAAAGTTAATCGCAAAACTGGCTGAGAGATCTTGCAAGTCCTTGGTGGAACTTTGGGCCGGAACCTCAAACTTCTGCACCGTCACATCATAAACATCGACATTTGAGACTAAAGGGGGCTTAAAGTGCAACCCCTCCAAAAGCGCGCCATCTCTGGCTTTGCCTAGAATACTCAAGACCCCTGCTTGACCCGGATTGATAATAATAAACGAATTCAACCCGATCAGCAGCACAAGCGCGGCAAAAATTCCTAAAATAATCGTTGGCAGGTTGAGCTGAGATTGAGCTTTCAAAGCTAAAATCCTTTGCGTATATTTCTGAGTAGAACCCAAAGGTCTACCTCTTTATTATGAAGCGATCGCGCCTAGGTTCGCCTGCGGCTTCACTTTATGCTCGCCCAACCGAAAGTTAGCGGAATTTCCCGGTAAGTAAGGATTACACATTGGCAACTTTTACCTTTCAGACTCAAGCTTGTTGCAGCCAAACTCGCGCCAGGGCTGGTGTTTTTTCGACTCCCCACGGGCTGGTAGAAACGCCGCGCTTTATGCCCGTAGGCACTTTAGCCACTGTTAAGGGGGTAACGCCCGATCAACTCAAGGCGACAGGGGCGCAGATGGTGTTAGCCAATACTTATCACCTGCACTTGCAACCGGGAGAATCTTTAGTCGCCAAAGCTGGGGGGTTGCATCAGTTTATGCGCTGGGATGGCCCGATGCTGACGGACTCTGGCGGCTTCCAGGTGTTCAGCCTCTCGCAGTTACGCACCATCACCGATAAAGGGGTAACGTTCCGTTCGCCTCGCGATGGGCGGATGATTGAGATTACCCCAGAACGGTCAATTCAAATTCAAAACCAGTTGGGTGCAGATGTGATTATGGCGTTTGATGAATGCCCCCCGTATCCCGCTACGCGAGAGGAGGTGGAGGCGGCTACACAACGCACCTATCGCTGGCTAGAACGCTGCATTCAAGCCCATCAACGCTCAGATCAAGCCTTATTTGGAATTGTGCAAGGTGGGGTGTTTATCGATTTGCGCCAAAAAGCGGCGAAAGATTTGGTGGAACTCGATTTACCCGGTTATGCCATTGGTGGGGTTAGCGTTGGGGAACCGGGTGAATTAATTGATGAAATTGTCCGAGAAACCGCGCCCTTCTTACCCGCCGACAAACCGCGCTACCTGATGGGGGTAGGAACGTACCAAGAGATGGTCAGAGCGATCGCCTCTGGGATAGATTTATTTGATTGCGTGATTCCCACTCGTCTCGCCCGACATGGGGCCGTTTTTGTGCGGGGCGATCGCTGGAATATTAAGAATAACTGTTTCCGCGAAGATTTAGCGCCCCTGGATGCAGAATGCCCCTGTTATACCTGTCAAAATTTCTCTCGCGCCTATCTCGGTCATTTGTGGCGCTGTCGCGAATTGCTGGTGTATACCTTACTTTCGATTCACAATATCACCGAACTCATTCGCTTTACCCAAAAGATCCGCGAGAGCATCTTAGCAGACCGCTTTACCGAAGAGTTTGGACATTGGCTTAATTAACAAAAAAACATCTGCAATTAGAGTGAGACGCACCTCATTCTGGTGATAGAGGGAACCCAAATGAGGGCGCGATAGGGTGGTCTTGGAGCAGGCTTGCTGCACATTAACAACGATTAAAGGTCTGCAAGCTGCCAAGCTAGGAAGCCTAGAGGATACCTCGTCAAGTACGACTAGTTTTTGTCAGGCTTTTGTGTAGATGGAGTAGAAATTCAATTTATCGAGCTTTCCATTCTCAAGGAAAGCCCAATGCAGAACGTACGCTCTGGCATTTTTTAATGGAATCGCTATCTAAACCTAACGAAATTTAACCCAAAGCTTTCTAGCTCGCCAAATGTTCAGCGTCATAGGATAGATATGCAAAACCACACAAACCGCGCCAAGCGCCCTAAACCCGTTAGAGCCATGTTCGGCGCGATCGCGCTCAGTCTCACCGCCCTGTTGGTTCCGGGTTGCGATTTTGGAACCGCCGATCAAGGGGGAACCACCGAAACCGCCCAGGATGTCGTCAACGATCGCGACGATCTGATCGGTCAGAGAATTACCATTCGCAACACCGTAGACGAAACTGTAGGAAATAACGGTTTCATTGTCAATACAGAAGATGGCGATCGCCTATTGGTGATTAACGCCACAGGCGCACCCTTCCAAGTGAGCGATCGCGACGTTCCCATTCAAGCATCTGGAACGGTTGATATGTTTTCCGCCCAACAGATTCAAAATCAGTACGGCGTTCAACTCGATCCCAACCTGTTTGCAGATTATGATAATCAACCCGTCTTAGTGGCAGCCTCAATGGCTTTAGCCCCTAATCCCAGAAACTTTTATGATGCTCCCCAAGGCACCTTTGAAAACCAGCAGATTGCGGTTGAAGGTGAAGTTAGATTGCTGGAGTATACCAATAACGCCTTCGCCCTATTTGAAGAAGGTTGGGTGAATGATGTAGGCGTATTAGTTTTGGGCGTCGATCAATATCTGCAAGGCGTTCCCATTGAAGAAGGGGAAAACGTCGCCGTCACCGGCCAAGCGCGTCAGGTGAACGAACAAGTCCTCCGAGAAGCCAACCTCGGCTGGGATGACGGTCAAATTCAGGAGTTTGTAGAACGCTACACCGATAGACCCGTAATTATTGCGGATGGTGTTTATCCTTCTGCGGTTCCTCCGGTTCCGGGTAGCTAATGCGATCGCCCCAATTGTCGAAAGTCATACAACAAACAAACAATGGTTAACACAAAAACAACTCAAAATCGCACTTACTACAAGCGAGCAGTCGGGGTTTTCCCCAACCGCAAAGACCTTGAAGCCGTGCTTCGCGCCCTCAAAGATAACGGTTACGATATGAACCGAGTCTCTTTGATCGCCCGTCACATTGAAGATGTCAAAGGCGCAGAAGAAGTAACCGACCGAGGCGATACCGAAGCCCAAGAAGGTGCTGGAATTGGCGCGTCTACAGGGACTATTTTAGGCGGTC
Organism: Desertifilum tharense IPPAS B-1220; assembly: GCF_001746915.1. Taxonomy (NCBI): domain Bacteria; kingdom Bacillati; phylum Cyanobacteriota; class Cyanophyceae; order Desertifilales; family Desertifilaceae; genus Desertifilum; species Desertifilum tharense. The sequence continues at coordinate 56,744 of NZ_MJGC01000022.1, read as the reverse complement.
TAGGCGGTCTATTGGTCGGAATTGGCGTCCTAGCCATTCCCGGTGTCGGTCCGATCCTAGCGGCGGGTGTAGAAATTAACGCCTTTGCTTCTACCCTAGCAGGTGCCGGGATTGGTGCCGCCGCCGGGGGAATTATCGGGGCTTTAGTCGGGATGGGAATTCCCGAAGAACACGCGAAAGTCTACAACGATCGCGTTAAAGCGGGTCAATACTTGCTCGTCGTCAGCGGTACAGACGAGGATCTGCGAGGGGTAGAAAGAATTTTGCGCGATCGCCATGTCGAAGAATTCAATATCTATGATGCACCCGACTTGGCAGACTCGCAACCTGCACCGACTGCAACCCGCGCGACAACGGTTCAGACAACCGAACACCGTACCCCGCGAAGCGCAGTAACAGATACTCGCGATATCGATAATGACGGTGAAGCGGAAGTCTACATCGTAGATAAGCGCACTACCACTCGCTAGGATTTAACCTAAATCGGTTCGAGCGGATAGGGTGCGCGATCGCGTGCCCTATTTGTTCTGATTTTTTTCTCTAAAGTTGTTAAAGTAATCCAGAGTCATCGCCAAGATGGGCTAAAAGCTGAAAAGCTAGCGAATCTTTTTAGCGGTTAGCACTGTCCCAAACTTTGTCCTGTAACAGACTTTAGGAGTGACCGAACAATGTGTATCTCTTGCTTGCTGTTTTCCACCCTAACGTTGTTTATGCCCGTAACTGAAGCAGCAAACCCAGCCCCTAATGGGATACTAGACCCTCAACCCGAAGTCAGCGGGTTAATTTCAGCCCAAGAAAGCCAAAACGCGATCGCTTCTTTATTAAGAGAATTACCCGACTCGCCCGAAATGAGCATCTTGCGCTCGGAACTCAAAACCCTGAAGATCCAATTGGGTCAAACTAATAGCGATCGCGAAGCCGATCTCCTCCTCGAAACGGGCCTAAGAACCGTATCTGAGCGCGTCTTAGCCGAACCCAGTGCCGATCTAGCAATTGATGCCTTAACCGATATGCTACTGCTAGAAGACAATCAGCCCGAAACGCAACAACTCGGTCTGAAAATGCTGCAAACCATCAAACCCAACGCGAATCTGCTCAACAACAACCAAAACTGGGGTTGGGTACAGTAGCAATTGCTACGCCTCGCCAGACCCAAAGGCTTTTCAGTCCCGTTGCCTTAAGATCCAATGTTACAGACAATGAACAATGAGGAGCTGTGCTGGCGAGGAAACTATGGCGAGAGAATATTCAGACATTGATATTGCCCCTTATATCGATCACGCGCTACTACACCCCAGCGCCACCCCCGATCTAGTCTCGCAGTGGTGCGAACAAGCCGATCAACTGCACTTTGCAGCCGTTTGCATTGCTCCCGCCTACGTGCGTCAAGCCGCAGACTTACTGCATGGCAAATCGGTTAAAGTCTGCACCGTTATTGGTTTTCCCACCGGAGCCACCACGCCAGGAACCAAACTCTACGAAGCCCAAGAAGCAGTAGAACACGGCGCAAGAGAACTGGATGTAGTCATTAATATTGGCTTGCTCAAAGCTGGAAAAACCGACGCCGTACATCGAGAAATTGCCGAAATCTGCGAAGAAACAGGCGTCACCATTAAAGCGATTTTAGAAACCAATCTCCTCACCGACGAAGAGAAACGCATTGCAGCCGAACTCTGTTTAGAAGCCGGGGTAGAATACCTGAAAACTAGCACCGGATGGAATGGCGGCGCAACCGTTGCAGATGTGCGTTTGCTCAAAGAACTAACGAAAGGACAAGTGGGAATTAAAGCCTCTGGGGGTATCCGTACCCTAGAGCAAGCCTACGAACTTATCCTAGCCGGAGCTACCCGTTTAGGCACCTCTCGCGGTGTGGATCTCCTACATCAGCGCGATCGCCAACCCCAGGAGGAAGAGAGCTAGGATGAGGAAGAAGGGAATTGGGAGTTAGGAGTTGGGGGTTGGGGAAGAAGAGGATGGGGGGATGGGGAGGTGGGGAGATGGGGGGATGGGGGGAAGAAAGGTAAATGAAATGGGCTATTGTTCTCGATATAGCTGTAGCCATAACTGAGGACAAGCTGCATGGCGCTTAAAGATTAACCTTAACCTAACTGGTTTTTGACACCGCTGCTTGGCGTGCAAGCTACAGCACGCTGCTACGCACAACCTAAAGCAACTAGCACTCAGCACTAATGTCCCACATCTTTCTTCCCCAACCCCTAACTCCCAACTCCCCACTCGGCACACCCGCTAGCTACAGCACTTGAAACTTAGCACTAATATCCCCTATGCTTGTTCCCCCCAACTCCCAATTCCCTTCTTCCCCAACCCCTAACTCCCAACTCCCAATTCCCTTCTTCCCCACTCAGCACTAAACTATGAGCCGAACCTATAAAGCTGTTGGAATCAATCTTAAGGGGATGCCCTTGGGAGAGTCGGATCGCCTGTTAACTATTTTGACCCCTGAGTTTGGTCTGATTCGGGCGGTTGCACCAGGAGCGCGCAAGCATAAGTCTTCTTTGGGGGGAAGAAGCGGGTTATTTGTGGTCAATGAGTTGTTGATTGCTAAGGGGCGATCGCTTGATAAAATTACTCAAGCCCAAAGTCTGGAATCTTATCCCGGTTTGGGACAGCATTTAGGGAAGCTCACGGCTAGCCAATACTTAGCTGAGTTAGTGTTGCTGCAAGCGCTTGGCGATCAACCCCAGCGCGAACTCTACGAACTGTTTAATGCTCATCTCGGTCGTTTAGAGCAAGCCGCTAGCAATGAAGCGATTATGGCTCATTTGACTCACGCGGTTTTTCACTTGCTGGCTCTTGCGGGACTGGCTCCCCAGGTTCACCGCTGTTGTACTAGCCAAGATCCCATTGTGCCAGATTTTCAGACGCCCCACTGGCAGGTAGAATTTGATGTCGCCGCCGGGGGGGCGATCGCGATCGCTTCCCAACAAACCCAACCCACACAAGATAAGCTGAAGTATAGAGGGGGCGATCGCCAACCGACATCTGCTCAACCTGAGCCTTCAGTGGGTATTCTCAATTCCCCACCTGCGGTAAAATCACCCCAAAGGAGTCAATTGACTCGCGAACCCGCAGCACGCAAAAGCGCTTATTCTACGCGCTTAGATGCCACGGAACTCGATATCTTGCAGCGTTTAGCTTATCCTGAACTTCCTATTATTCAAGAAGTATTGTCATCTTCTGCCCCTCTGGGAATAGAGCGATGGCTTAGGCTAGAACATATTTTGCGGCAATATGCCCAGTACCATTTCGATCGGTCCCTACGTGCTGCTGCGTTAATAGAATCTTGTTTTCTCCCTTTGCCGACAAGTATCACAAGAGATAATGCAACTGTTTGATCCGGATATACAAGAGTTAGATCTCCCTGAAAGCGCCCTTGACACCCCGGTCGAGGAAGCGCATCATTCTGAGCTAGAGAATACGCAGACTACCAGAGCGACTTCAGACGCTCAAGCGCCACCCGCTCGCAAACCTGCCAAGGAGAAATCCGAACGCGGGTTTATGGGAGTGCTGAAAAATCCGAATTTTTTAGCCCTGTGGAGCGGTCAAGTTTTTTCTCAACTGGCTGATAAAATCTATCTGGTTTTGATGATTGCTTTGATTGCCAGTCGGTTTCAGAGCAACAATCAGACCATTAGCGGTTGGGTTTCTGCGATTATGATCGCTTTTACGGTGCCAGCCGTCTTATTTGGTTCGCTCGCTGGCGTTTTTGTAGACCGATGGTCGAAAAAAGCAGTTTTAGTTTCTACTAATCTGCTCAGAGGCGCGATTGTTCTGGCATTACCCATCCTGTTGTGGTTAGCAGAAAGCTCTAACCCAATTTTAGGTTTGCCTTTGGGGTTTTGGGTCTTGTTGGTCAGTACCTTTTTAGTCTCCACCCTAACGCAGTTTTTCGCCCCGGCCGAACAATCGGCAATTCCGCTGATTGTCAAGCGCCGCCATCTGCTACCCGCGAATTCCCTATATACGACAACGATGATGGCATCGGTGATTATTGGGTTTGCGGTGGGCGAACCTTTACTATCTTTAGCCGATAGCTTGCTACAGCACGTTACAGGGAATTTTCATTTTGGCAAAGAATTCGTCGTCGGTGGGTCGTATGCGATCGCCGGTTTGCTGCTGCTTCCCCTGAAAACGGGAGAAAAATCCGAACCCCCGCAACAGGAACCTCCCCATGTGTGGCAAGATATCCGCGAAGGACTCTTTTATCTGAGCAATCATCGCCGCGTTCGCAATGCCTTATTGCAACTGGTGATTTTATTTTCAGTGTTTGCCGCTTTAGCCGTCTTAGCCGTTCGTCTTGCCGAAATTCTCCCCTATCTCAAAGCGTCTCAGTTTGGCTTTCTGCTGGCGGCGGCGGGAGTCGGAATGGCCGCAGGTGCGGGAATCATTGGCTATTGCGGTCAGCGTCTTGGCTCGAATACTAAATTAAGTTTAATAGGTTCAATTGGTATGGCGTTTTCCCTCGCCGTACTTTCGCTGTTTACGCACCAATTGGGAATCACCATTATTTTAATTACCCTCCTTGGTGGATTTGCGGCAATGGTAGGCGTGCCTATGCAAACTACCATCCAAGCTCAAACGCCCGAAGCGATGCGAGGTAAGGTATTTGGTTTACAGAATAACGCCATTAATATTGCTTTGAGTTTGCCGTTGGCTTTAGCCGGGGTGGCGGAATCATTTTTAGGCTTAAAAGTTGTGTTTTTAGGGTTAGCTGCAATTGTTCTAGCTGGCGGTCTCTCAACCTGGTATATTTCCCGTACAGGCGGAAATCCAGCAACCGCCTCCGTTGAGACTCCCTGCCGCCCGGAGAGCGATCGCACCTCCAGATAGTTGTTTATGGAAGGTGAAAGTGTGACAATTCACGCTGGATAGCTCATCAATTAACAAAACCCTAAAACTTGAATGCATATCGCTTGGCTTGGCAAAAAATCACCCTTTTGCGGCAATGTCACCTACTCGCGAGAAGTAACCAATGCGTTGCTAGAACGCGGATATCAGGTTAGTTTTCTTCACTTTGCTCAAGAAGAACAACCGGGTGCCAAAGCGTTACTGAATCGCAGTTCCTATAAACTCCCTTTCGCCAGTCATTCTCTAGGCAAAGTAGACGATGAGGGATGGGGAGATTGCCCGGAAGTGGCGATCCCCTGCGTCATGAAATCAACGCTTTACACGATTCCCACTTTAAGATCGAGTAAAGTGCTAGCGCGATCGCTCTGGCAACTCCAGCCGGATGTGGTTCACGCTTCTTTGACGCTCTCTCCTCTAGATTTTCTATTACCAGAAATCTGCGAGGAACTGAATTTACCCCTAATTGCCACATTTCATCCCCCCTTCGATCGCAAACTTCGCAATATCACCTCCGGAACGCAACACCTCGCCTATCAACTGTATGCACCTTTTTTAGCAAACTACGATAGCAGCATTGTGTTTTCTCAGATTCAAAGCGATATCCTTGTGCGTTTGGGAGTCCCTGAATCTAGAGTCGCGGTGATTCCTAATGGGGTCGATGCTCAAAAATATTCCCCAGGTTCTTCTAACCTCAAACAAGAGTTTGAAGCCGAGCGGATTTTTGTCTATCAAGGCAGAATTGCCCCAGAAAAGAACGTTGAAGCCTTGCTCAAAGCTTGGAAGCAGTCGGAAATGGGGCCTGATTGCAAGCTGCTGATGGTGGGAACCGGCCCGCTCGCCTCCTCGCTGAAGATGTTCTACGGCCCGGAACAGGGGGTGATTTGGCTAGGATTCATTGCAGACGAACAGCGACGGATTGAAATTCTACGCGGCGCTGATGTCTTTATCCTGCCTTCTTTAGTGGAAGGGCTTTCTCTGTCGTTACTCGAAGCGATGGCTTGTGGCGTGGCTTGTATTGCTACCGATGCGGGGGCAGATGGGGAAGTGCTAGAAGCTGGAGCTGGGGTGATTCTGAATACGAACCGCGTCACCTCCCAGTTGAGAACCCTATTGCCGTTATTCCGCGATCATCCGGAAATGGCGGTTTTACTGGGGCAAAAAGCCCGCCGCCGCGTACTCGAACGCTATACCCTCAGCCGCAATATCTCTCAGGTTGAGCGATTGTACGCGAAGATTCTGCAACAGCGACAAATTCCCCTCACTGGGACTTAAAAGACAGAATGCCTGTCTCAGGGGTGGTGAAACAGGCAAACTCTGGCGATCGCGATCGCCCTCTACTCCAGCCAGGGACTCACATCAACTGCAAGTTTTTGTCCGAGGCGTAACAGTTGCTTCATTTGGTGAGGGTTAAGCTGCTTGTCTGCCTCTGTACAAACGTTGGTGAAAGGGTCGTCTGCGTGCGTTTGAGCGTTGAGACAGCGCGGGACAATCTGGCTATGGAGACAGTTAAAGTAGAGTTCTTGACAGCGAGCGAGCGATAGCCCTAGATGCAGTTGATTGCCTAACTCAATCAGCCGCTCTACCCGTTCGATGTCGGCTTCTAGTTTAACGGAGTCTACATCGTGCAAGAGTTTCCAGAGCGATCGCAAAATCAGCCGTTCTAAGGTGGCTTTACCTTCCGCCACGTTTAAATGACAGCGTAAATGAGTTGCCTCAGTTGCGATCGCCTCTAACTCAACAATCTGAGCCAGTGCCAGTTGTTTATCGCCATTAGCCTGTTCTAACGCCCGCAAACCCACCGTACAGCGGTGCGAGAGCGCCACTTCTGCCGCCACTTGCAACTCTTGGGGCGCGGGTAACTCATCGCGATGGAAGGCCATTAACACGCCATAATTATCGCGATACACCTGGGTATAGAGTTGATCGACGCGCGTTAGAGTTTCCTGAGTCAGGAGAGCCATGATCCGATGGCGTTCTTCTGCAAACAGGTTTTGCAAGCTAAAGGACTGTTCGCCAAACAGCTTCACCATTGCCAAAATCGCATGAGCGGCGCTGGCTTGCTCTAGGGCTTCAAACAGTTTTTCCTTGAGTTTGGTGTAGGCGCGACGCCCGTTAAACGGTTGAATGCAGCAGTGGAAGTCCCAGCCGCCCAGGTGCAGCACGGCGAAGGTATAGTGAACGCTTTCGCGGGTAATATCAGAAACCAGTTGCAACTGTCCAACCGCCAGGGTGAGCGATCCCATGCGTTGCAGTTGATAGTCGAGTTGCTTGGCTTGGTAGCAGTAAATCTGCGTTTCGGGCGCATAACTGCGGAAGAGCGAACTCATGGCATAGTGGGCGGCCACTTGCTTGAGGTTAATTTGGGCGGTTTGGACGAGTTGGCGATAGACGTTTGCCCCGTTGGTAAAGAACTCAACGTTACTGGGGGCTTGCACGAGGCGCTGAATAAAGGAGCGCTCAAGTTGAACGCCGGCCACATCTCCAGCCAGTTCAATGGCTCTGGCTGCGTAGCGCAGAATTTGCACGCCTTCGGGTCGGGAAATTTCTTCAAAGAACCAACCGCAACTGGTATACATCAGGAGGGTATGGCGCTGCATTTCCAATAGGCGCAGGGCGTCTACTTGTTCTTCGCGGCTCAGTTGATGGCTAGCATGACGTTTTAGGAACCGATCGATGTTATCTGAAGAGCGATCGCGAATCACTGTAATATATTCGTCGCGTACTCGCCACGGGTCTTCAAACAGCTTGCTGCCTTCGGTTTCATAAACTTCAATTAACTTATCGCGCAGCCAGTTGAGGGTGTTGCGTAACGGTCTGCGCCACTTTTGATGCCACAGCCCGCCGCCGCCACAACCGCAGTCATCTTGCCAACGATCGACGCCGTGGGAACAACTCCAGGCGGTGACGGGTTTAAGAATGACTTCCCAGGTGGGGGGATGGACGCTGAGATAATGGGCAAAGTTTGTCACCGTCCAGCCATGCTTGGGAAACTCTTTAACAAAAGCGTAGGCGAGGGTTTTTTCGGTGCCGCCTTTGTGGTGGCCAAAGGTTTCGCCGTCGGTGGCGACGGAAATCAGTTGGGAGGGACGATGATCGCCGCGTACGGCTTGACCGATCCGACCGGCGAGGTGTCCGGAGTTAAAGAGGACATCGCTAAAACCCATGTCTCGCGAGATTGGCCCGTCGTAGAAGAAGATATCAATAAATTCACCGCTAGGAATGTAGCAGCGATAGGGACGGGTGGGATCGATTTGCGATCCCCCGACTTCATGCCATTCTGGATCGGGGTTATGCTCGGTTGGGAGTTCGCGGGCGCGTTCGGCTTGGGAGGGGGCAAGGATGATGAATTTGATCCCCTCGGCAATTAAGACTTCTAGGGTGGGATAGTCTACGGCGGTTTCGGCCAGCCACATGCCTTCGGGATCGCGACCGAAGCGAGAGCGGAAATCGGCGGTTCCCCAGCGAATTTGGGTGTATTTGTCGCGTTCGTTCGCCAGGGGCAAGATCATGTGGTTGTAGGCTTGGGCGATCGCGTTGCCGTGTCCGTTGAGGCGATCGCAGCTTTTGCGATCGGCTTCAAGGATGCGCTGGTAAACTTCTACGTCGTGGCGCTCTAACCAGGTCATTAAGGTGGGACCGATGTTAAAGCTCAAATACTCGTAGTTATTCACAACCCCCACAATTTCGCCTCGGTCGTTGAGGATGCGAGCAAAGGCGTTGGGGCGATAGCATTCATGGTGGATGCGTTCGTTCCAGTCGTGAAAAGGCGTGGCTCCCGCTTGGCGCTCGATGGCGTCTAGATAGGGGTTTTCACGGGGGGGTTGGTAAAAATGCCCGTGGACGGTTACGCAGACGCCTGTTGCGACTTTCTGGGGAAGCGCCTGGTTTGTCACCTCATTATTTGCCCGATCTGCTAAAGCTGCCCTCCCGTCGGGGAAGGGCATTGCTACAGAAGATTCTTGAGGAATGGCATCAAAAGATGCAGCCATGAAGCGATCGCCTCCATTGTCGATAAATACAGCATGACTTGCGCGACAAATCTGACGAATGCTCAATCTGAAATGCTACGGATCGTCTAATTGTCTGCACAAGTTTGGTTTACATTGAAACTTTTACAAAATCTAGCGTTGAGTCGGACAGCGAACTGAGCGATTTTGACGACTGCTCAAGCCTTACAACTCAAATCCATGTTTATTGCAGCATATCTAAAATTAATTGCGGATCGCTCTTAAGACCGATTAATCTTGGAAAAATTTAATACTTCGCAAACCCGTAACCGAGCGCTCGATTAGGTGGTAAAAAGGCTAACCGATGAGTGTGGGGCGATCCCCCCGATTCCGATCGCCTGCGGATATAACAATATTGTTACAAAAAAATATTAAAATTATTAATGGGGATCGATTCCGGATGAGTTTGGAGGTTTAACCCGTTCGGGCGATGGTTGGCGGCGGGTTGTCTTTTAAGATATGTGTATTGAGATTCACATCTGTTCTGATATATCAGGCTGATATCGTTCGATGCTGGAATTATCTGCTCTCGGCTTACTGCAAAAACATCCCCTACACGGCTATCGCTTAAAGCAAGAGCTGGAGTTGTTTATGAGTAGCTGTATCAGCGTCAACTACGGAGCCATCTATCCCTTACTCCGACGACTGCAAGAGCAGGGCAACATTGCCGCGATCGCACCCGCAGAAGACAACACAGGCCTCAGCCGTCGGATTTATCAGATTACCCCCAAAGGGCGCGATCGCTGGCACGAAAAGATGTTAGAGCATCCCCCAGAAAGCTGGGTGAATAGCCGATCTCGGTTTGCCATTAAATGCTTCTTTTTCAGCGAACTCACCGCCGTCGAGCGCATCAAACTCATCGAGCATCGACGCCTGAAATGTCGCTTGCGTCGAGCCGAACTTGAGGATCTTTCCCTCCCCAACGATCCCTACCAATCTCTGCTTTGGGAGCATCACCTCGCTCTTTTGCAAGCAGAAATTGACTGGCTAGACCAACTGCTCAAGCGAGAACTCCACCTCGCCGAAGCCCCCACCCAACGATCCGAGGAGGTCCAATTTTCAACCTCTCCGTAGCGACCTCCCCCCCTTGACTCAGCCCACCCTGAACAAAAAAGAAGCGATCTGATGGACCATCCGAATGCCGCCCAATCCGGCGTAAACCTTGAGGAAACCCCCTCAAACGCGATTGACTCCGATGATTACGAACTTGAACCGCTCCCGAATTCCGAACGGCAACAACTGCGCCAGCGCAGTAAATGGATTGTCGGCTTAGGTCTTCTCCTGCTGATTGGTGGGGGAGGATTTATCGGTTGGCGACTGCTCGCCGGGGGCGCTCCCAGCCAACCCCCCGCCGCCGCCCAACAGCAAATGCAGGGCGCGCCGGTTGAAATTGCCACGGTTGAACGGCAATCTCTCGCCGAAACGTCCGATTTTGTCGGAACCCTAGAAGCACAACGCTCCGTCGATCTGCGTCCGGAAACCGAAGGCCGCATTAGCGAAATCCTCGTCCAAGCCGGGGACTTTGTGGAACAAGGTCAAGTCGTTGCTCGCTTGAGAAGCGACGAACTGCAAGCCCAACTGATGCAAACGCGGGCGAATTTAGAACGCGCCCAGGCTCGTTTAGCCGAACTTGAAGCCGGAACTCGTAGCGAGGAAATTGCTCAAGCAGAAGCAACCCTTAGCGCCCGGAGAGCGCAACTGCGAGACGCCAATTCAGCTCTGAATTTAGCGATTCGTCGCGTTGAGCGCAATCAAGTGTTGGTTCAGGAAGGGGCAATTCCCCGCGATACCTTAGATGAATTACGCGATACCGCCGAACGCGCCCAAGCCCGCGTCCGCGAAACCGAATCGCAAATTCGCGAATCCGAAGCGCGCTTGCAACAGTTAGAAAGCGGTGCTAGACCCGAAGAAATTCAACAGGCCCGCGCCCAAGTTGCAGAAGCCGCAGCCCAAGTGCGAGCCAATGAAGTCACCTTGCAAAATAGCGAAATCTTAGCGCCCGTTGCGGGATTTGTCGGTGACATTCCGGTGAAGGTGGGCGATTTTGTGAACCGGGGGGATAATTTAACCACCGTTACCCAAAACCAATCTTTAGATTTGCGTTTGGCCGTGCCTCTAGAGCGCACTAATCAATTGGATGTGGGCTTGCCCGTGGAAATGACCGATACTCAAGGCAGAGCGATCGCCACGGGGCGGATTAGTTTTATCTCTCCCCAAGTGGATAGCAACTCGCAATCGATTTTAGCCAAGGCCACCTTTGAGAACCCCGATGGGCGGTTGCGAACGGGTCAATTTGTGAGAGCGCGGATTGTTTGGAATCAAATTCCTAATGCGATCGCCATCCCCACCACCGCCGTCATCTATGAAGGGAGCGATCGCTATGTCTTCGTGGCCGACCTCAGCCAAGACCCCCCCGTGGCGCGGCGACAACCCGTACAACTCGGTCTGATTAAAGATGACCTGGTAGAAATCAGACAAGGCCTGAATGCGGGCGATCGCGTCATCACCTCCGGACGGCAACGCATTGGCGACGGCGCACCTATTGCCCCCAGAGAAGGAGCCAACCCCACCCCAGATTCCGCCGCCCCGATCTAAGGCTAACCCCCTCCGTCGATCGCTGTCCTCTAAGGTTGCGCCTGCGATGTTTACCAACTTCTTTATCAAGCGACCGGTCTTCGCTTCCGTCTGTTCCCTGATTATTATCCTGATCGGTTTAATCGGCTATACCCGCTTACCCGTCCAGGAATTCCCCAGCATTGACCCACCTGTCGTTAGCGTCAACACGGTCTATCCGGGAGCCAACCCGCAAATTGTTGAAACCGAAGTCACCGAAATTCTAGAAGCGGAAATTAACGGTGTAGAAGGGATTAGAACCCTCTCCTCCCAAAGCCGCGATTCCGTTAGCTCCATTACCGTTCAATTTGAACTCGACCGCAACGCCGATCTGGCTGCCCAGGATGTGCGATCGCGCGTAGACCGCGCCCTCGGTCGCTTGCCTAGCGATGTCGATCCGCCCATCGTCAGCAAAGAATCCGCCGACGCCTCCCCCATCATCTGGTTTGCCCTATACGGCGAGAACCAATCCACCCTCGAACTCAGCGACTACGCCGACCGCTTCATCGTAGACGCCCTCGAAACCGTTAACGGCGTCAGTTCCGTGATCATCGGCGGCGAACGACGCTACGCCATGCGCCTGTGGATTAGTCCGGTGCGCCTTGCTGCCCGCAACCTCACCGTCCTAGATGTCGAAAACGCCCTGCGCCGAGAAAACATTGAACTTCCCTCCGGTCGCATTCAAGGCAGCTCCTCTCAATATTCCGTCCGCACCCTAGGGCGGCTGCAAACCCCCGAAGAATACGAAGCCCTAATTCTGCGGCGCAACCCCGACGGCTCCCAAATCACCTTTAAAGATGTCGGACGCGCTGAAATTGGGGCAGAAGATACCGACTCCTTTGTCCGCTTTAACGGTCAACCCGCCGTCGGTTTAGGAGTTGTCAAACTCACGGGTTCCAACACCATCGCCGTTGCTGAAGGGGCAGCAGCCCGGATGGAAGAACTTTCCCAGACCTTCCCCGAAGGGATGCGCTATGCGATCGCCTACGATAGTTCGGAGTTCGTCGCCCTTGCCATTGATGAAGTTTGGGGTTCCCTATACCTAGCGGTCTTCCTCGTCATCTTAATCATCTTCGTATTCGTCCAAGATTGGCGAGCCACCCTCATCCCCTCCATCACCATCCCCATCTCCTTAATTGGAGTATTTGGGGTGATGTTTTTCCTCGACTATTCCATTAACACCCTCACCCTATTTGCCCTCACCCTAGCCACCGGATTAGTTGTAGACGACACCATCGTCGTTTTAGAAAACATCGTTCGCTACATTGAAGAAAAAGGTCATTCCCCCATGCAAGCGGCTGTGGAAGGGGTGAATGAAGTCGTCTTTGCGGTCATTGCTACCACCGTCGTTCTAATCGCCGTGTTTGTCCCGGTTAGCTTTTCCGGGGGGGTAACAGGGCGATTGTTTACAGAATTTGCCATTACCCTAGCCGGAAGCGTGGTTGTGTCCTCCTTCGTAGCGCTGACCTTAGCCCCCGCCTTGTCCGGCCGCCTGCTTCGTCCCCAAAAAGCCCGCATTCCCGGCATTTCCCAAATCTTGGATGTCATAGACCGGGGACTTAACTGGAGCCGCGACGCCTATGGCACGACCCTGCGCCAAGCCATGCGGATCAAGGCCCTGGTTTTGGGCGTTTTGGTTTTACTCCTGTTTATAACCAGTTGGCTGTTCGGCCAACTCCCGCTTGAATTTCTCCCAACAGAAGATCGAGGAGCCGTCTTTACCATTGTGCGCGCGCCCGAAGGTGTCTCGATTGATTACACCGACCGCGTGATGCAGCAGGTGGAAGAGGCGTTTAGCCAAACCCCAGAAGTTCAAAGCTATTTTACGGTTGGGGCGCTGAGTAATGCAGGACCCGGACAGGTCAATCAAGGGATTGCTTTTGTACGGCTGCAACCTTATGCTGAACGGCGCAGTCCGGCTCAGTCGCAACAAGCGGTCATTGGTCAATTATTCGGTCGGTTCTCCCAAATTACCGATGCGTTTGTCTTGCCAATTAACCCTCCCGCTTTACCGGGTGCGGGGTTTTCTCAGCCTGTGGAGTTTGTTTTACAAGGATATAACCTTGAGGAACTTGCAGAAGCTTCTGGCAATTTAGCCGGGGCGGCTCGCGGTTTACCCCAACTGGTGAACGTCGATACCAATCTCCGGTTAAATCAACCAGAGGTGACTATTTCGATCGATCGTCCAGCCGCCGCTAACTTAGGGATTTCTGTTGAGGAAATTTCCCGAACCCTGCAAATTCTCTTAGGCGGACAACAGATTACGAACTTCAACCGGGAAAGCAACCGTTATGAGGTGATTGTCCAAGCTGAGGAACAATATCGCGCCTCTCCCCAAGATATTAATCAGCTTTATATCCGCACCAACACGGAATCGGCTCAGATGATCCCGTTAAGTTCGGTGGTGAATGTGGCAACGTCCACAACACCGCCGCAAATTAACCACTATAACCGCTTCCGTTCGGCAACCATTGAAGGGTCTCCCGCGCCCGGTGTCAGTTTAGGGGCGGCGTTGGATGCTTTAGAAGATTTGGCTCGCCAACAACTCCCGCCCAGCATTCGCACCACTCTGGCGGGAACCTCCCTAGAGTTCCGAGAAGCCGGACAAGCGATTCTGTTTATGTTTGGGTTGGCATTGGCGTTTATTTTCCTCACCTTAGCCGCCCAGTTTGAAAGCTATCTCGATCCGGCAATTATTCTTTTAGCGGTGCCGTTGTCTCTATTAGGGGCGTTTGCGGCGCTGTGGGTGTTTGGCTTACCGTTGAATGTTTACAGCCAAATTGGGTTAATTATGTTGATTGGGTTGGCGTCTAAAAACTCAATTTTGATTGTGGAATTTGCCAACCAGTTGCGCGAAGATGGCTTACCGCCGATGAAGGCGGCAATTGAAGCAGGAAGAACGCGGTTTCGTCCGATTCTGATGACGGCGTTTTCTACTATTTTTGGTCTGCTGCCCTTGGTTGTGGCGACGGGTGCAGGTGCGGTGGCGCGGGTTTCGATTGGGGTGACGGTTGTCGGCGGGATGTTAATTTCAACGTTGCTGTCGCTGTATGTTGTCCCTGTGTTTTACGTGCTGGCTACTAGTCTGCAACTTTGGATTATGAATCGCTTCTCTGGAGAGAAAACGGCGAAGAAAGTCTCATAAAATCGCATCTTGGGTATGAAAGTCTGTGTGAGTTTAAGGGCTGACACTGACTTTTTTTATGGGTTTCGCAAGGGCGATCGCCAGGGACGCTTTTAACCGGGGCTGCGATATAGAATGTGAGAAGTCCTCAGATTTACATCCATAAGTTGAGAGGCGATCGCCAAATCACCTCTCCCTCTGTAACCGTCAATTCTCTGCTTGAGTTGTTTTTTGATAGCGGATTAATGGATAATGCCGCGATATTTTAAAGCTTGTCGAGAGGTGACAACGCTAGGGTTAACGAGGCGACGAACTTGGTATTTTTGACCTAAAAATTGGGCGCTGACATCTGAGGGAATGGTTTCAGCGGTGCAAGGCTCGTTATTGTAGGAAATACCGCGATAAGAGAGTTGCATGAGTTACAACACCTGCCTGGGTTGACAGGTCTATCTTGGCTGAGGATAACCCAGGATGGGTTTGATTTAAATCCCAGCTTAGACTGAGTTTAATCGAAAAACAGAGTGAGGAGACTCACGCCTGTAGGCGATCGCACTTCAGCCGTCAGCGAAGGTAGATAACTGACAATTCCGGGAAACAAAATAATTAACACCAAAACTAGCAATTGCAGCAAAATGAAGGGAACCGCCCCTTGGTAAATATCGGTTGTAGAGATACTGGGAGGGGCAATTCCGCGCAGATAAAATAGGGCGAACCCAAACGGCGGGGTGAGGAAGGAGGTTTGCAGATTTGCGCCTAGGATGACACCAAACCAAACTAAATCGAGGTTCAGTTGTTGGGCGACGGGTACTAAAAGGGGAATGACAATAAAGGCGATCTCGAAAAAATCGATAAAGAACCCCAGGATAAAAATAACCAACATGCTGACGAACAGAAAGCCGAACTGACCGCCGGGGAGATTGGTTAACAAATCGAAGATAAAGCGATCGCCATTTAGACCCCGAAACACCAGCGAAAAGGCCGTGGAGCCAATTAAAATAAACATCACCATGCTGGTCGTTCGCAGCGTTGCATCGCAGACATTTTGCAAAGCGGCCCAACTGAGTTTACGATTGACCGCAGAAAGCGCGATCGCCCCCACGCATCCCACCGCCCCTGCTTCTGTCGGTGTTGCCACGCCAAAGAAAATACTTCCCAATACCAATAAAATTAACACCAAGGGCGGAATCATCACTCGCACCACCCGGATCGCTAGCGCTTTTGCACCAATGGAACGCACCTCCAGGGGTAAAGATGGCGCAACATCCGGCCGTAAGAACGCCACAATCAAAACATGGGCAGCAAACGCCCCCGCCATCATCAAGCCGGGAATCATCGAACCGATGAACAAATCGCCGACAGAAACGCCCAATTGATCGCCCAGAACCACCAGAACCACAGACGGCGGAATAATTTGTCCCAGGGTACCAGAGGCGACAATCACCCCGGCTGCGAGTTGCTTGTTATAGCCGTAGCGCAACATAATCGGTAGGGAAATTAATCCCATTGCCACAACTGTAGCGGCGACGACGCCTGTAGTGGCTGCTAGCAAAGCCCCCACCAATACTACAGCTAAAGCCAGTCCTCCCCGCAAGCGCCCAAATAAAATCCCCATCGTTTCCAGCAAGTCTTCGGCGATGCCGGATTTTTCGAGCATCGAACCCATGAAGATAAAGTAGGGGATGGCCAGCAGGGTATAGTTTGCCATAATCCCAAAGATCCGTTGCGGCATTGCGGTCATAAACAGGGGATTAAAGACGCCCAAAGCAATGCCAATCGATCCAAAGAGAATCGCCACTCCCCCAAGCGAGAAAGCCACCGGATAGCCCAAGGAGAGCAAAACCAGCGCCCCGGCAAACATCACCGGGCCTAACCATTCATACGCTAAGGTCATGTTCTTCCTCTGGGGATGCAAGGGTTCCGGTAAAAATCGCCCAATTCTTAATCGCCTCAGAAATCCCTTGCAGGATGAGGAGGGCAAAACTGACTAAAATGGCGGTTTTGATGGGATAACGGGGCAGCCCGCCCGGATCGGGGGACTGTTCTAAGATTGCCCAAGAGTTGCGAACTGCCGCCCAGGAAAAGTAGATCGCCAAAGCGCTGAAGGGGATGAGAAAAAAGAGGGCACCGAGGAAGTCAATTAAAGCTTTGCGTTTGCGCCGCCAGGTACTGTAGAGGACATCTACGCGGACATGTTCGTTATGTTTGAGGGTGTAGGCGGCACCGAGAAGAAAGATCAGGTCAAAAATGTACCACTGGGTTTCAATCAGGGCGTTGGAACTGAGGTTTTGTCCAATGGCGTAACCCAAGTAGCGGCCGATGACGTTCCAGACACCGACGAGAACCATCAGCAGCACGAACCATAATATTAAGCGGCCGAGGCGCTCAATCCAGGTATCGATGATGCGGGCAAGGCGAAGCAGGGTTTCCACGTTTCAACTAGGGCTGGGTGGGGATAAATTTCAATATTTTAGGGAAATTTCCGGTTGAAACGCTGAATCTCTATGAATCTTTTCAGGAGTCGGGAAACTCTGGAATCACCCATTGGGGCGGCTGCATCCGTTTTTTACGGATGGCTTCTTCGGCAATTTCTAGCATTTGATCGAGAGAAGTCTCTTGGATGAATTGCGAAGCTTGGGCAGCATATTCTTTATTCGGACAGCGATCGCCTAAAACGCAGCCATTGACGCAGGCTTCTGCACAATTGATGGTTGTCGGGTCCACGATGTTCTCCTTTGGGGCCATGACTTCGCGACGGGAAACTTTAAAAGATTTTAGCGCGATCGCGATCCCAAAAAAGGAGTCAGAGGTTGTCCCCTGACTCTGGCAATCACCTGAATTTCGCCAATTCATCTTTCTGGTTTCATCGCGGGTCATCCGGAAGCGATCGCGATGAGTTTACGTAATAATACGGCATTACCTGCTTAGGGCAAGGATTAAAAATACCCGGAAAATTTAAGGGAAAGCGATCGCTATCCGGATTAGAGTACCGCTGTCTGGGGGAGATCGCAATGGGATGTCACCCCCCAATCGACCTGAAAAGATGAATACCCTCAAGATCTCGCATCCCCCGAAAGGATGAAAAACGCCCCCCAATGGGCAAACTCAGACTTTCTCAACCCTAAAACCGCAATTTAGCTTGCCTTCGAGAAGAAATCGCGGTTTTCTGCTTCTAGCCTGAACTTATCGCCGATTTCTTGAGTCATTCTCCCGTAGCGACTCAAAGTTGATGGGTTTATCCGGAACTTGCAAATTGACTGCTCAAAAGCCGGATCGCAGGGTACCCAAACCTGGTAAATTGACCGAGTATTGACCCAATTAAGTTTACTGAAGCGAGTATGAAAGTCCTAGTTATTGGTGGCGATGGTTACTGCGGTTGGGCAACAGCCCTCTATTTGTCAAATCGCGGCTATGAAGTGGGCATTCTGGACAGCCTCGTTCGGCGTCACTGGGATCTCGAACAGTGTATCGAAACCCTAACGCCGATCGCGCCAATTCAGCAACGCCTGCAACGCTGGACAGATTTGACAGGCAAAAACATCGAACTCTTCATCGGCGACATTAACAACTACGATTTCCTCGTCAAGTCTCTGCTGAAGTTTGAACCCGAAGCCATTGTCCACTTTGGCGAACAGCGTTCTGCACCGTTCTCAATGATCGACCGCGAACACGCCGTTCTCACCCAAGTTAACAACGTTGTGGGCAACCTAAACATCTTATACGCCCTGCGCGATCATTTCCCCGACTGTCACCTCGTCAAACTGGGGACAATGGGAGAATATGGCACCCCCAACATTGACATCGAAGAAGGCTACATCACCATCGAGCATAACGGGCGCAAAGACACGCTTCCCTACCCCAAACAGCCGGGAAGTTTCTATCACCTGTCCAAAGTCCACGACTCGCACAATATTCACTTTGCTTGCAAGATTTGGGGACTGCGCGCCACCGATCTCAACCAAGGCGTGGTGTATGGCGTTCTCACCGAAGAAACCGGGATGGACGAGTTGCTGATCAACCGCCTCGATTATGATGGTATTTTTGGGACAGCGCTGAACCGTTTTTGCATTCAAGCGGCTGTCGGACATCCCCTCACCGTATACGGAACGGGCGGACAAACGCGGGCATTCTTAGATATCCGGGATACAGTACGCTGCGTCGAGATTGCGATCGCCAATCCGGCAAATGCAGGTGAATTCCGCGTATTTAACCAATTTACCGAAATGTTTAGCGTCGGCGATCTGGCCTTAATGGTGAAAAAAGCGGCCACTTCTCTGGGATTAGATGTTGAAATCAACAACCTCGATAACCCCCGCGTTGAAAAAGAAGAGCATTACTTTAACGCGAAAAACACCAGCCTTTTGAGTTTGGGTCTACAACCGCATTATTTGTCGGATTCTCTGTTAGACTCGCTGCTGAACTTTGCCGTCAAATACAAACATCGGGTCGATCAAAAACAAATTCTCCCTAAAGTTTCTTGGCATCGAAAGTAAGCAAACCCACCCAATGCGTGAGGCGGTATGACTCAGCGAGAAGCGCGATCGCCCTTTGCCATTAAAGGTTAATGGCAGTAGAACCGCCTCCCGAACATCGATCGCAGTCCCACCTCGCGCGGGTACTTTAAGCAACTTTGTTAGCTTCTATACATGCATGATTCAGGAGTTCAAAGGCAATTCAATTAATAGATTCCTAGAAAAACTCAGATCGTTCGCGGTTGGGCAAAAGGCATGGGATTATGAATAAAGAACCTCATGCTTGGTTTTGACATTCAGCGCATCTCCCGCCTAAATCGTCGAATGTCTAGAACTCGCGTTTAATCGATCGTCATCGTAGCAACACTTATGCGAATTGCGCTTTTCACCGAAACTTTTTTACCGAAAGTGGATGGGATTGTGACTCGCCTGCGCCATACCGTAGATCACCTGCAACGTTCGGGGGATCAAGTGATGGTATTCTGTCCAGACGGGGGTCTGACCGAATACAAAGGCGCACAAATTTGCGGCGTTTCCGGCTTCCCCTTACCACTGTATCCCGAATTGAAAATGGCCCTACCGCGTCCTTCCATTGGCTACGCGCTAGAAGCCTTTCAACCGGATATTATTCACGTAGCGAACCCTGCCGTTTTGGGAGTCGCCGGACTGTATTACGGTAAAAAATTAAATATTCCCCTGGTTGCCTCCTACCATACCCACCTCCCCAAATACTTGCAGCATTACGGGTTAGCCATGCTAGAGGGCGTGCTGTGGGAACTGCTGAAATCCATGCACAACCAGGCCGAGTTAAACCTGTGTACCTCAACGGCTATGGTACAGGAATTGGCGAGTCACGGAATTGAGCGCGTAGACCTATGGCAGCGGGGCGTGGATACCGAAATGTTCCAACCCACCCTCGCCAGTTCGCAAATGCGCGATCGCCTCTCCCAAGGCCACCCAGACGCCCCTTTACTCCTCTACGTGGGTCGTTTGGGGGCAGAAAAAGAAATCGATCGGATTAAACCCATCCTAGAAGCCATTCCCAACGCCCGTTTAGCCCTAGTGGGCGATGGGCCCCACCGCCAAGCCTTAGAAGCTCATTTCGCAGGCACTCCCACCCATTTCGTCGGCTACCTCCAGGGGTTAGAACTCGCGTCTGCCTTTGCCTCAGCCGATGCCTTTATTTTCCCCTCCCGGACTGAAACGTTGGGGTTAGTTCTCCTCGAAGCAATGGCTGCCGGATGCCCTGTCGTCGCTGCTGCACGGGGCGGTATTGTCGATATTGTGACCGATGGGGTGAATGGCTGCCTGTTCGACCCCGATGAGGAACAAGGCGCGATCGCCGCAACCCAACGCCTCCTCAATGATGCCAAGATGCGCGAACTGCTGCGAGAAAACGCCCGCGCCGAGGCCGAACGCTGGAGTTGGAGTGCAGCAACGCGCCAACTGCGACAATACTATCAATCCGTTTTATATCCCTCCCAGCAGTTTACTGCCGCCTAACCCGTGTAGTTTTCCGGCAAACTTGGGCATACTTGAAGGTAGGGCGAGTTTTCTCGCCCTACACTTGTCTATCAGCCCTCAGTTCCCTGCTATCTTCCTAGCACCTGTCCGATTTCTCTAGAAAAACGGAACCGAAGAATTGAAAACCAAGTTAACATTCTGTGTGTAAGGTAGCGTAGCCCTAACTCTACCCAATTCTTCGACTCAAGGGCGTCCCTGTTTGGATCTCCGGGCTAGGTTAAGCTCGTTGAAGCGGCATCATCATGACACTTCCTAACACTACTGGCAGCGTTCTTGCAACCTTAGCTCAAGTTAACTTGATGGGTGCCCTAACACAACGGGTCAAAACCCTGCGGGTTCCAGAGTTTGTCTGCCTGCTAGATTTCATTACCGCAGAGTTTCAGCAATTTCTCAGGGCGATCGATCTGATCAACAACGAAGCCCTAGAATCCATGCTGGAACAGATTCTAGATGCCTTAACCCTCAAAATTGGGCAAATTCTACAAGCCGACCGCACCACTATCTTTCTAGTCGATGGCGAAAAAGGACAGCTTTGGTCAAAAATTAGCCAGTCTGAAACCGCAAAACCCATAGAAATTCGGATTCCCCTCAATATTGGCATTGCTGGTCATGTCGCTTCTACGGGTCAATGCCTCAATATCAGCCACGCGTCTTCCCATCCCCTGTTTAACAAAGAACTCGACAAGCAAATGGGATACCACACGCGCAACTTGCTGTGTATGCCCATTATGAGCAGTAAAAACCAAGTGGTGGCTGTTGTTCAACTGTCCAATAAAGCCGGGGATGAACCCTTTAATGAGGAAGACGAACAGACCTTTCGCGATTTTGCCTCTTCAATTGGGATTATCTTAGAAACCTGTCAATCTTTTTACATGGCCGCCCGCAACCAACGGGGGGCCGCCGCGCTATTAAAAGCGACCCAAACCCTAGGACAGAGTTTGGATGTGGAAACCACCCTGAAATCGGTGATGGAACAGGCGCGGGAATTAATGCAGGCCGATCGCAGTACGCTATTTTTGTTACGCAAGGAAAGCGGCGAACTGTGGACGAAGGTGGCGACAGCCGACGGAATGACGATGATGGAAATTCGCATTCCGGCTAATAAGGGGATTGCGGGTTATGTGGCTTCGACGGGTGAGGTGTTAAATATTCCCAATGCGTATGAAGATCCGCGTTTTGACCCCAGTACGGATAAGCGGACGGGTTATGTGACGCGCAATATTTTATGTATGCCCGTATTTAACTCAACCGGGGATTTAATTGGAGTTAGCCAGTTAATTAATAAGCATCAGGGCAGTTTTACCAGTTCTGATGAAGAGTTTATGCAGGCGTTTAATATCCAGGCGGGAATTGCGCTGGAAAATGCCAAGTTATTTGAAAGCGTTTTACAAGAAAAGCAGTATCAAAAAGATATTCTGCAAAGCCTATCGGATGCGGTGATTTCTACGGATATGCAGGGCAAAATTGTGACGCTGAATGAGGCGGCGCTAGAACTGTTAGGCTGTCCGGTTCACAAGTCGGCGGGTAAGGTGAATTTGCAGTTGTGGGAAAGTAAGCTGTTAGGCCGCTATGTCTGGGAGGTGGTATCGGTCGAACATCTGCAAATGCGACTGATGGATAGCTTAACCTATGGCACGCGGCAATATGTCCCAGAACAAACGCTGACGGCGGGTTTGTATTGCTTAAATGATGGCAATAATAGCGTGTCGCTGGAGGATGCAGGGATTTGTATTTTAGCGATTCGCGATCGCCATAATCCAGAACTCTATATTCCCTGGAACGATCTGGAATTGTTGCAAAATGGCTACCAGGGATATCTGAATAAGGCGCAAGTTCGTCCGATTGAACGCAGTATTAACTTGACGGTGAACCCGCTAACCAATCCCGATGGTGCAGTGCGCGGGGGGCTGGTGGTGCTTGAGGATATCAGCCAAGAAAAACGGATGAAAACCACCATGTATCGCTACATGAATCCGGGGGTGGTGGAACAGGTGATGGCGCGGGGTGAAGATGCGCTGATGGAAGGGGAACGCAAGGATGTCACGATTCTGTTTTCCGATATTCGCGGTTATACCACCTTAACGGAAAATTTGGGCGCTCAGGAAGTGGTGCGGCTGCTCAATCAGTATTTTGAGACGATGGTGGAGGCGGTGTTTAATTATGAGGGGACGCTCGATAAGTTTATTGGCGATGCGCTGATGGCGGTGTTTGGCGCGCCGCTTCCGGTAGAAAATCATGCGTGGATGGCGGTTCAGTCGGCGCTGGATATGCGGCGGCGGTTGAAGGAGTTTAATAATAAGCGGTTTATGGAAAATCAACCGCAAATTCGGATTGGAATTGGGATTAGTTCCGGTGAGGTGGTATCGGGAAATATTGGTTCCCAGAAACGGATGGATTACACGGTGATTGGCGATGGGGTGAATTTGAGTTCGCGTCTAGAAGGGGTGACGAAAGAATACGGCTGCGATATTATTATCAGCGAGTTTACTTATCATCACTGTGCCGATCGCATCTGGGTGCGGGAACTCGATAAAATTCGGGTGAAGGGGAAAAATGAGGCGGTTAGCGTTTACGAACTGATTGGCGATCGCAACGAACTCCTAGAAACCCAAACCCGCGAGTTTCTTGACCTCTACAGCTTAGGGCGGTCTGCTTATATCAGTCGCGATTTTATTGAAGCGATTCATTATTTTGAACAAGCCAAGCACCTGCAACCCCACGATCGCGCCGTGGAAATTCACTTAGAGCGATCGCAGGGATTTCTTACCAGCCCACCTCCCCTAGCCTGGGATGGGGCACACACGCTTACCACAAAATAGAAAGTTAGTCAATAACTTTTAACCAGCCGCGACGCACGCCATGAAATAGCCTGCGGATGGTGTAACGATCTTCGGGCGTGACTGTTTCTTTAAACCAGTCAGAAGAGAGCAGCCGCAGGTGAAAGCGGCTGATTTGTCGCGTTGTAAACGCCTGAGCGTAGAGCGATTGCAGTAATTCTTGAACAACCTTTGACATTTGGCGATTGGAGGTGTGAATTGGATTAGGCGGCTGCATAAGTTGAGTTGAGTTTTCTAAAACTTAAACTTTTATGGAGATTGCCGTCGCCTCTCATTGGACAGATCTAAGTACCTAGATTGATGAAACAGGATTAATTGTTGCTAATCCACCCCCTAAAGAATGATTAATCGGCAATTGGGGCAAAAAGCGATTGTGGCAGATCCGGGACAACTCATGGCAACATGGGGACAAATGCAGCTTAGAGCGATCGCCTTCCCGTTCAAGACTCCTCATGATCCTGAAAACAGTAATCCTTGCTACTTTATGGGTCGTTCTGGCGGCCTGTAGCCCCGCCTCCATTCCCCCCCAGGAGAATGCCTCTTCTGCGATCGAGTCCTTTGTTTTCGAGGCTCAACCCGGCTCTCAAGGGCAATATTTAGAACAACCAATCGTCAGCGCGACTGGCGGTGAAGGTCAAATTACCATCAATGCAACCCTTTCCACCCCCGATCCGTGCCACCAACTGACAGGAACCGCCGAACAAAATGGCAGTCAATTGACGGTGCGCGCGATCGCCACCCCTCAATCGGAAGGGGCTTGCATCATGACGATTGGTAATTTTAGCTACGAAGCCAGAATAACCGACCTCTCCCCCGGTCGCTACCAGCTTGAAGTCATCCACGAATATCCCAACGCCGGATGGGAAGAGGGTACGGTACTCAGTCAGACGGTTGATGTCAGCTAAAAAAAGAGAGACAACGCGGGTCAGAATGTAGTATATTCTGTACTATATAAACTTGTGACTTCCCACACCGAAATGAAGTAGCGACGCCACACCAATAGACAATAGCAGTAGCCCAGAGAACAGTAAGCTGCTCGGAATATGTATGCAAATTTAATACTTGGAGGCAGTCGATATGCCACAATCGCCTTATTTATCGGCGTTTGGCTTAACGTATGAACTTCCGGGCGATCGCACGCTCTTCCAAAACCTGCAACTCAGCCTTGCTGAGGGCGATCGCGTGGCGCTTGTGGGTGCCAATGGTATCGGAAAATCAACGCTTCTGAAAATTCTCGCCGGGAACATTGAGCCGAGTCGTGGTTCTGTGCAACGCCATTGCCCCCTCTACTACTTACCCCAAATCAGCACTCTCCAATCGCAAATCAAAGGCGATCGCGTGCAAGATTTTCTGTTTTCCCTCTCGGATGAGTGGTGGCACATTAGCGAGATCCTCGAAACCCAGTTTAATACCGTATTGGACTGGTCTTTATCGCTCGATCGACTTAGCGGCGGCGAACTCACCAAACTGTTTCTCGCCATTGGGTTAGCCCAACACCCCCAGGTTTTGTTGCTTGACGAACCTACCAATCACCTCGATTATCTCGCCCTAGAAGAACTCTCGCAATTTCTCCAACAGTTTGCAGGAGCATTTGCGATCGTTTCTCACAAGCCCTTCTTTCTCGATCGGGTGGTTGAAACTACTTGGGAACTCACGCCCGATGGGGTTAACCTCTATGGGGGGAACTTCTCGTTATACCGCGAACAGAAACACTCCCGATTATCGGCAAGATGGCGATCGCACGAAGTTGCGAAAAAAGAACTCAAACGGGCTAAAACTTCCGCCCAACAAGAATCTCAACGCGCCGCTCAATCTCGTCGCAACGGTCGCCATCAAGCCGGGAGTATGCCTAAAATCCTGGCAGGGGGGTTAAAACGTAAAGCGGAAGTTACCGCCGGGAAACTCAAGCAAAAGCACGCTGCCGCGATCGCCGATGCCACTCAAAAAGTAACTCAAACCAAAGTCCGCACCCAGAAAGCCACCAGCATTCAGCTTGAATCTACCCATCCCCAGCATAAAAATCTGATTGCCATTCAAGGGGCGAATCTCTGGGTTGGCGATCGCCTCTTGATTGAAAATATTCAGTTTCATCTCGCGTTTGGGGAACGAGTGGCGATCGCCGGAACGAATGGTTCGGGGAAATCCTGTTTAGCACAAGCGATTCTCAACCGGGAAGGAACGCCCGCTTTTCTAGAATCGGGTGAAATCCTCCTTTCTCCAGCCCTGAAAGTAGTCTATCTCGATCAGACTTATGAATGGGTGAATCGAGATTTCACAATTTTAGAGAATATGCAAGCCGCCAATCCCGATTTAGAGTATCAATTGCTCCGACAGCAGCTTGGACATTTTCTATTCTTCAATGATGAGGTGCATAAACCCGCATCAGTCCTGAGTGGCGGCGAATTGGCAAGATTAGCGCTGGCAATGTTAGGGATTGCTCAAATTGATTTGCTGATTCTCGATGAACCCACAAACAATCTAGACATTCCAACCGTAGAGCAGATGGTAGAAGCGGTTAATGAATATCAGGGTGGGCTATGGGTGATTTCTCACGATCTCGATTTCCTCAGCCGCATTCAAATTACAGACTCCTATCATGTGCATCTGCGATCGCTGCAACGAACCCAGTATTTACCCGATTCTCTCCAGGAATACTATGAGGAGCTAAGGCAAAGAACCGCATTCAACAACATCGCGGGGTAGCAAGCAACGGTTTGACGCAAAAATTACCCCTAAATCTAACATCTGGTATAGGCGCTGCTCTGGGGAACGACACTACCATGAATCTTAGTTTTATCGGGAATCAAATCCATGTCCTCTCAACTCAACCGCGATCTAGAGAACCTTGAGACGAAACAAACAACATTATTCGATCTCACCTTTCGAGACAGTGAAGGCAGAATTGTCATTGCTCAGATGCCGAATTTACCCCTTCTAACGGCGTTAGCAGCAGCTTTACTGCAAGCCGTGCTTCCGAGTGGCAATTTTCAAACCGCACTCACTCTAGTGGCATTTGGTGCTTTCTTTACCTGGGCGTGGCAAGAACTCTTTGAGGGGGTGAATTACTTCCGGCGATCGCTAGGTTTGATGGGGTTAGTCAGTGCGATCGCGCTGGGGCTTCATGTCAGCTAGATCTACTCAGTCGGTTGAGACGATCCCTTACGCAACCCTAAAACTTCTCTCCATTAGAGAATCCATGAACCCAAAATCAGGTACGATGAACTGAAATTTGCAGAACAATCCATTCAGATTATTCGTGAAAAGTTTATTTCAAATCAAAACATCGACTGATTCTTCTGAAGAATCTAGGATTCATGAAGATATTTTAGGAGTCGATCGACCCTTACAGATTTATTTAGAACATCTAGCTCCTCAAGAAGACGCCATCGTCAGCTTGAAAGCGCGCGGAGAAATCGAAATTTACTCCCCAACTCATCAACGCATTGAAACCCCGGCATTCGTTCCGCTCAAACAGCTTCCTTCCATTACTCTAGTTGCTAGAACTTTTAGCGATCGCCTCAACGATCGCTCTTTAGAAATTGCGTTTCAAGATGAAACAGGCTATCCCCTCAGCCAAGTTCAACTCAAATTTACCTGTCTGCAAGTTTGTTTAGATGTGGATGCAGATCGAGATGGAGTTGTCGATCGTAATAATCCCCATAAAAGCAGTTGGAAATGGGGAAGAGAGGGACATGGCGCAATTTTGATTGTGAATACAGACCGCGATTCCGTTCATTCTGAAAATCAATATGATGAGGGAGAGCGGCTGAGAGGCTTGCTAGACTTGCAAGATTCAAGCTTTATGATTGTTCGTAGAGCAGGACTTGAAGAATTGCCTTTGGGTTGCGAACTTTACTTATCCGTCAGTCAAGAAACGGCTCAACGCATCTGTATTTATGACGAACTTGAAAACGGTGGAAATGAATTAATTAACCCGAATAAAACCAAAGCCAAAATCAAGCAAACCGATCGAGATATTCTCTTAGCAGTTAAGGGACTCAGTTATCCCGATATAGATTTTGACGGCTTGGTTGAAATCACATTAAGCCTAGTCAAAGATAGAGAAACAATTTATAGCGATCGCGTTATTTTTCGGGTTGCACCCTGGATGATGACGCCGAACACCTTATCGCCCTTTATGGTCTTTGTTTCTCGCTTATCTCAAGGGGATAACGAAACCTTTATCGAGGACCTCAGAAAGGTGGCTGCTCAAGCCAACGTACAACTCGATCCCGTTCCCTACGAATATCATAAAGACGATCCTTGGATGCGAGACGAGATTGAAATTGGCTACACTCAAGCCCCTGGCAAATTTATTCATGTCGTGTTAGACTCTCCGCGCGATCGCGGTTTAGATCATCTCACTAACCGCCAACTCATCAGTAGTAGCTTTGGGTATGTCATCCGTAAAAGTCGCCATTCAGCCACCAAACTCGATTCTTTTGGGAATTTAGAAGTTTCTCCACCCGTCACAGTGAACGGGGTCAATTATCCCTTTGGTCGTATCATATTTGGAGGAACCCGCCCTGAAATTATTCAAGAACCGCGCCGCAAGCTAAAAGTTTTGCGGGACTTTTTCTTTGCTCAAAAAATTCAGGCCCCCTTTGAAATCTTTTCTGACTGGCTGAGTGTCGGGCATATTGATGAATTTATGAACTTTGTTCCGGCTCCCACAGCTAAAGGATTTAAACTTATTCTTGCCAGTCCAGATCGGTGCTATCAACTTCTGCAACAGTTACAAAAGGCAGGACATTCTCAAGCCTTATTGCGACAAGGCAAACAACTTTATCAAAAACCGGCTGATATTAGCGTCGCCGAGGTTCTTGCTAACCCAGAATTAGCCAGTCACAACCAGCGATTTCAAGAATACATTAACTGGAACCGAGAGACTTTAAAACAAGAATTAGGTTTAGGGGAAGAAGACATCATCGATTTACCCGCTTTATTTGATAATGACGATGGACGAGCAGAGGCTTTTTTCCCCAATATGGTTAATCTTCTCGTACTCAACCAACATCTGGCAATTCCCAAACCCTTTGGCCCCCAAATCCATCAGCAATGCCAATTTGAAGCCTATGTTGAAGGAGTTTTAGGACCTCTCGGCTTAGTCTGCCACTTTATTGATGATTGGGACCCTTACTTTCGCAAAGGTGGGGAAATTCATTGCGGTACCAATACAAGCCGACAACCCCCTACCCAAAAATGGTGGGAAATTGAACCCATGTTTTTTAGCTAATTTGCCTCTCTTGGAGTTTGGGCGACAAAATTCAGCGAGGGAATGCTCAAACTCAGCCACGGTTTAGCCAACCCAAGAGCAGCTAAAGGGCTTTCTCGCGGGATATTTAACTGAGCATCAACCCAACCTGTTTTACCTTGAAACTCACCGTGAAACAAGAATAAAGAGGAATTGGCGCAACTCAACACTGGCAAATTCGCACTCAGAGGTAAACTCAAACTCACCGGAGAACTCTGGAGAGAACAAAGAATTCGATCCTCTTGGCGAACCGTCACTCGACTCATCCCTTCCCACTGAAATTGGGCCAATTCTTTGGGTAAATGCCAGATTTCCCGCCCGCCTGCCACAGAATCAGGATTATCGACATAAATATGAGAAATCCAGCCGCCCCACCGCCAGCCCGAACGCACAATAGCAGCAACTGCAATTAACTCGTTATATTCCAGGGTTGAACCCCTTTCGTAATGCGCCAGATAAATTCCGCCTAGGGTTTTACCCGGAAATAAACTCACAATTTCCAACTGGGGTGGAATCAAAGAACGCACCCGATCGAGATCGACTAAATGTACGGTTTGCAGACCAAAACCGCGCAATGTCCAAGGGGAAGGGGGATAAACCATCTCAAAATTAAAATACTGAGCAACACAAACAAGAGTTCTGAAGCGACCGACTCCGCAGGCACGTCTATCCAGCAAAAAGGCTGACAATAGAGAGTCCTTTCTCCATTATCAGCCTCAATCCTTAACGGTTATCTATCCCTGGGGGCAGATTCTCGTACTATTTGGTTTCAGAGAACTCAGCATCAATCACATCGTCATCTGAACCGCCGCTAGAACTTGCACCGCCACCACCTGTGGGGCCTGCGCCGCCATCATCGCCAGGGGTGCCGCCACCGCCTTGCTGATAGATATTGGTGCTAATGCTGTAGAGGGCTTGTTGCAGTTCGCTTGTCAGAGACTTAATGCGATCGTCATCTTCTTGAGAAATGGCTTCGCGCAAGTCTTTAATCAAGCCTTCAACTTTCGTCTTATCTGCTGCGGGCACCTTATCGCCGAGTTCGCTAATTTGCTTCTCAGCTTGGTAAGTGAGGGCGTCGGCTTGGTTCTTGCGGTCGATTTTCTCGCGACGCGCTTTATCAGCTTCCGCATTGCTTTCTGCTTCTCTGACCATCCGATCCACTTCATCGCCCGGTAGCGTAGAAGCACCCGTGATGCTGATCGATTGGACTTTACCCGTACCTTTATCCTTCGCGGTAACGTTCAGGATACCGTTGGCGTCAATATCGAAGGTGACTTCGATTTGAGGGACGCCGCGAGGGGCTGCGGGGATACCGTCTAGGCGGAAAGTTCCCAAGCTCTTGTTGTCGGTGGCCATTTCCCGTTCCCCTTGGAGAACGTGAATTTCGACATTGGTTTGACCGTCAACAGCAGTAGAGAAGACTTCCGATTTCTTGGTGGGGATGGTGGTGTTGCGCGGGATAATTTTGGTCATCACGCCGCCGAGGGTTTCAACCCCCAGAGACAGCGGGGTGACATCCAACAGCAGGATATCTTTGACTTCGCCTGCGAGGACGCCAGCTTGAATCGCCGCACCCACAGCAACCACTTCATCAGGGTTAACGGTTTGGTTGGGTTCTTTGAGGATCTTGCGAACCATTTCTTGAACCGCAGGAATGCGGGTAGAACCCCCAACCATGACGACCTCATTAATGTCGTTTTTGGTGAGTTTGGCATCGCGCAGCGCGTTTTCCACCGGGATGCGGCAACGCTCGATCAGATCGGAGCAAATGTCTTCAAATTTGCCGCGAGTCAATTGGGTATCGAGGTGTTTTGGTCCGTCTTGGGTTGCGGTAATGAAGGGCAGGTTGATTTCTGCTTGGGTGACGCTAGAAAGCTCAATTTTGGCTTTTTCTGCGGCTTCGGTTAAGCGTTGCAGGGCTTGTTTGTCCTTGCGGAGGTCAATGCCTTCAGCTTTTCTGAATTCTTCGGCGAGGAAGTCTACGATTTTCTTGTCAAAGTCGTCGCCGCCGAGGTGAGTGTCGCCGGAGGTGGCTAAGACTTCAAAGACGCCATCGCCAACTTCTAGGATGGATACGTCGAAGGTACCGCCCCCTAAGTCAAAGACGAGGATGGTTTCGTTGGATTTTTTGTCTAAACCGTAGGCCAGAGAGGCGGCGGTGGGTTCGTTGATGATCCGCAGAACTTCAATCCCGGCAATTTTACCGGCGTCTTTGGTGGCTTGCCGTTGGGAGTCGTTGAAGTAGGCGGGAACGGTAATTACGGCTTGGGTGACGGTTTCGCCGAGGTATTTGCTGGCGTCGTCTACCAGTTTCCGCAGCACTTGGGCGGAAATTTCTTCGGGGGCAAATTGCTTGCTTTGGGCGGGACAGTCGAGTTTGACGTTAGCGTTGTTGTCGCGAAGGACTTTGTAGGAAACTTCGGTGGACTCGTGGGTTACTTCGTCAAATTTGCGTCCGATGAACCGTTTAACGGAATAGAAGGTGTTTTCCGGGTTCATAACGGCCTGACGTTTGGCGATTTGACCGACTAGGCGATCGCCATTTTTGGCGTAAGCAACGACGGAGGGGGTGGTACGGAAGCCTTCTGCATTCGCGATTACAGTGGGTTTACCACCTTCCATAACAGCAACGCAGGAGTTTGTCGTACCTAAGTCAATTCCAACTACTTTAGCCATAAGAGTGTTTCGATGAGAGTGTTACTACAGAAGTCTGGCGGCAATTTGCCAGGGGGTTGAGGGTGAGGGAAAGCTGTTAATAGAAGCCTTCTTGCGGGCAGGTTGGCTACGAATGAGCGCGTAGATTATTAATTATCTATACTGAGCGCGGTTAGCCTATCTCATGAAGGGGGGTTTACCGTACCTGGGGAGGGACGGTTACGCAGAGGCGGGAACCACCCAAGGATCTTCGAGTTCTGAGAAGTTCGCTTGACGAGGGGAGGAGAGTTCGCTAATCGCAGGAGAATGTTCTGTTTGAGGTTGAGTTGAGGGAGTATCTAGCTTGACTCTCACGACTTCCGGTTGTACGGCTTTGAGTTTCAAGAGGGTTAGGGTGAGAATTCCGTTGTTTAATTTAGCTTGAGCGCGGTCTGCAACGATGGGTTCGCTGAGGGCGATCGCTCTTTGAAATGCGCCATACTGAAATTCGGAGTAAAGAACGCCTTGGGGTTGGTTTTGACGCGAACGGCTAACGGCGATCGCAACCCGATCGCGAGTGACTTGTAAGTCAATATCTTTGGCTTCCACTCCAGGCAGTTCAACCTGTAAAATGATTGTCTCTTCAGTGGTTTGAACTTCAACGGCCGGAAGAGAAGGACGCGCGCTATTGCGGGGTGAAGTTGTTCGACTCGCTTGCAATTCGGGTTTTAAATGGGATGCTAAGGGTTGAATTTCGGACCAGGGTTGCCAGTAGACAAAAGATTTCATCTCCACCTCTCCTCGATCGGGTTGCAATCTTGTTTAAGATCGAGCTTGCTTTACTACATTTCATCTTAGGTAGCTCAACGGTGGAATACATTGGGGCAAACCGTAAAACAACTGTTGTATTTGCCGTCATTACGCTGTTTTGAGGAGGAGGGTGGGGGGAAGAAGGGAGTTGGGAGTTGGGGGAAAGAGGGTGGGGGGATGGGGAGGTGGGGAGATGGGGGGAAGAAGGGAATTGGGAGTTAGGGGTTGGGGAAGAAGAAATAGTAAAACTTGGTCACTATTAACTCAGCACTCTATTCCCACTCAGCACACCGCTACGCGGAAGCTAAAGCAACAGCACTCATCACGAAGCACTCTACTCCCACTCAGCACTCCTTGTTTTTGGAAATTGCCGTACACTTTGACCTTAAGTGACCAAAAAAAGAAGAGGTGAATTCACCTCTTCTGAGAATTGAGAACTTTATCGGGAGAGCAAAACCCTAGGTTTGGCTACCGGAAGATTGGGTTTGGACATTAACGCGGGCGAAGCCTAGAGGTAGCATTTGGGTAAAGCCTTCCTTCATTGCATCAACTTGATATTCCACATGTCCGCCAGTATTCAGAACGGGTAATCTTAATCTCACCCCATCCATCAGGATTCGCAAATTATCATTGCTGACAACATTCTGGTCAAAAGCAATCATTAAATCGCGACCTTCTCTGGTCGTTTGAGCTTCAACTCTTGCGCCGGAACCATCTCTGATTTCAATATTGTTAACGCTGTAAACATCGGGGGGAAGCGTAATTCTTAGCGCGTTGAGTGGGTAGTCTCGAACGGCCACATCAATAAAGTGGCTTCTGAGTCCTAAGCTACCAGAGTTTCTGAGTTGAGTGACTGTAATTTCTCTATCTTGAGCCGGACGAAGAAGTTGAGCGGGTTGAGCTTCGGCAGAGGGCGCGAAAGCACTCATTCCTAAAAGTCCAGAAGTTCCCACTGCTAAGGCGGTCATGACACTAGAAACAATATTTTTCATGAGGGATTCTCCAATAAAACTGGGTTGGTTAAAGGACGAAAAATTGAAAGTATGCTCATCTTAACAACTGAGTATTTAGACTCGCTTACTTCATCTGAAGGAGTTATTAAGCTTAATTTTTTATTTCTATTGATAGATGCGATATTAAGTGATTTGGTTCGGGAGAACGGGAATTTAAGCTAAAATAGGGAAAGTTTGCCTAAAGTGCGATCGCGCCTATACGTGGTAGCTTTTCCTTATGATTGCCCTGAACCCCGAACTGCAAGCTCGACTTTCAACTCCCTTAAAAATTGGTACGGTAACGGTCAAAAGCCGCGTTTTGCAATCTCCTCTATCGGGCGTTACCGATTTGGTTTTTCGGCGGTTAGTGCGGCGCTATGCACCCGATTCGATGATGTATACCGAAATGGTACAAGCTTCTAGCTTAAACCATGTGAAGGGATTGCCTAAAATTATGGAAGTCGATCCCAACGAACGCCCGGTTAGCATTCAATTATTTGATTGTCGCCCCGATTTTTTAGCCACTGCGGCTCAAAAAGCAATGGCTGAGGGAGCCGATACCATTGATATCAATATGGGCTGCCCCGTGAATAAAATTACTAAAAACGGGGGCGGTTCTTCGCTATTGCGACAACCCGATATTGCTGAAGCGATTGTTCGGGAAGTGGTGAAAGCAGTAGATATTCCTGTGACTGTAAAAACCCGCATTGGTTGGTCTGAGGATGAAATCAATATCTTAGATTTTGCCAAGCGGATGCAAGATGCGGGGGCTGCAATGTTAACGCTGCATGGTAGAACTCGCGCCCAAGGTTACAATGGGACGGCAAATTGGGAATGGATTGGTAAAGTTAAGCAAATTCTGTCTATTCCAGTTATTGCGAATGGGGATATTTTTTCAATAGAAGCGGCGGTTAAATGTTTAGAAAAAACGGGTGCAGATGGGGTCATGTGTTCGAGAGGAACGCTAGGATATCCGTTTTTAGTGGGAGAAATTGATTATTTTCTCAAAACGGGTGAATGCTTGCCGAAACCGACGCCGGTTGAATGTTTGGAGTGCGCGAAGGAACATTTACAGGCGCTCTATGAATATAAGGGGCAGCGCGGCATTCAACAAGCCCGCAAGCACATGGCTTGGTATGCAAAAGGGTTTAGCGGTGCGGGGGAGTTGCGAAGCCAGCTTTCCCGCGTGGAGTCTGTGGCGCAGGGGTTTGAGTTAATTGATAGAACCATTGAGCAGTTATCAAAACCTTGGGTTCAAATTCCTGATTCTGCTAATAGTTGCAATGTACACTGAGCAACATCGGCAGAAGCTCCCCAGGATTTTAAAACCTCAGCAACGCTAGAAGAGGCGATCGCAGTTTGCTGAAAGCCCTCGCCTGTAAATTCTATCGCCAGGGGCGTTGCTGACCCGGCATCTGCGTTCCACAAGTAAGCCGCACCGTAATTACCAACTCTGACGATATTACTCACTTCTCCAGAATGACCTTGGGCGCGATAATACTGATTTAAGCGAGTCCGAACGGGATGTTCTAAGGGAACTAACGCCTCATCCAGGGTTGGACAGTTGAGATTTTGCGCCAGGGTAGCCTTGCTGGGGAAATAGGTTAGCGCGATCGCTGCAACAATAAGCCACAGTGCTTTCTTCATCGGCTTTCTGCCAAACTCAGTAGGGAGATTTCATGAATCGGTGAGGGTTTGTGGGCATCAATTCAACCAACGCGCTAAAATCTCCATTCTCCAACCCAGGATAGAACAAAAAAAAGGTGGGAGTTAACCCACCTTGGCGTTATTTAGAAAAATGCGGGTTGATGGCGAATCAGGTTTAAGAACTCTTCGCGGGTTTTTTGGTCATCTTGGAATACTCCCACCATTGCGCTTGTCACCGTCCAAGAACCGGGTTTTTGCACGCCGCGCATCACCATGCACATGTGGCTGGCTTCGACGACGACAGCGACGCCTTTGGGGTCTAGGATTTCTTGAATAGCTTCTGCGACTTGGCGAGTCAGTCTTTCTTGCACTTGCAAGCGGCGCGCATACATTTCCACAATACGAGCGAGCTTGCTTAAACCGACAACGCGTTCGTTGGGAATATACGCGACGTGAGCTTTACCCATAAAAGGAAGCATGTGGTGTTCGCACAAGCTAAATAAGCTGATATCGCGCACCAAAACCATCTCGTTATGACCTTCATCAAAAATGGCTCCATTCACCAGTTCTTCGAGAGATTGGTTGTAGCCGCTGGTGAGGAAACGCATCGCTTCCATCACCCGCTTGGGAGTTTTGATCAGTCCTTCGCGTTCTGGATCTTCGCCGACATCCAAGAGCATGGTGCGAACGGCTTCCATCATCTGCTCGTCGCTAATGTTTGCTTCAGTGGCTTTTTGGGTGGTGGAAGTTGAACGATCCGGACGAGTCACAAGGCGGTTGTTCGCATCTTTTTCTTGAGCGCTATCGGAAAATCTAGAACCGTTTGAGGAAGCGATAGTCATAAATACAAAACTCAACTCAAAACTTAAAGGACACCAGCATTGGAGAGCAGGGTTAATTCTTCAACGACTGCGGATGCTGGTAATTGGGCTGCGTGCAAGATGGTTTGGGCAACGACTTCTGGCGTTAGCATGGCATTGCGGTTAAAGTCTGCCTGAACCGTGTCCGTATCCCAAATGGGAGTATTGACAGAACCGGGAGAGATGCAGATCGTGCGGATGCCGTGGCTGCGTTCTTCGGCGGCGAGAATTTTGGACAGCATCACTAACCCAGCTTTGCTAACGCTGTAGGCTCCCCAGTTGGGGAAGGCATTTTGAGCAGCAATGGAGGCAACGTTAATGATGGTGCCACTGGCGCGATCGCGCATACTGGGAATGACTCCTTGGATGCACTGAAACACGCTGGTGAGGTTAATATCCAAAACGCTTTGCCAGTCAGCGAGGGAGGTTTCCATTAGCATTCCGGTATAACCGATGCCTGCATTGTTGACCAAGATGTCAATAGGTCCAAATTCTGTGGCGATCGCGGCGATGCGATCTTTCACTTGGCCGACTTCTGCCAAATCTAGGGGATAGGCTTTAGCTTCTACTCCCAGGGCTTGGGCTTGGGCGACAACGGCTTCTAGCTTAGAGGCGCTGCGGCTCACTAAGGCTAGGTGAATGCCAGCTTCAGCAAAGGCTAGGGCGGTAGCTTTGCCAATTCCACTACTTGCGCCTGTGATTAAGGCACGCTTGTGAGTTGCAAAAGTCATCTTTTATTCGCCATCTAACAATGCATTCTGTCTGGGAATACGCGAAACTAAGCGGCTCTGGATCGGATGTCGTCTGTTGGCAAGCTCGAACCCACAGGGGCGGGTTGTCGTCAATTTGGGGGATGAAATACTCTCCATCGCATCTCCAGAGGCTATACGGGGCAAGTCCAGACAATGCTCGCTCGGAGTTAGAGGGCGATCGCACTCCCTGGCAATTTCCATCCATTCAGGTCAGCAGGAGACTTGAACTGAGAAAATTGTGAACAAATGTTACTGAAATTATATCACTCCCCTCCAAGTCCTGGGATTTTATCTCAACCCAGATTGAGCTTTTTAAGCGGAGGCTTCCAGGAAAACACCGATATTGCGGAATTTTTGATAGCGCAATTCTCGGCGTTGCTCGCTAGTTAGGGCATCAAGTTGAGCGAGATCGTCGAGCAAGGCTTGTTTGAGGGTAGCGGCAGCCTTTAGGGGTTCGCTATGAGCGCCGCCGATCGGTTCGGGGATGATGCGATCGAGAATGCCAAGATTTTTTAAGTCCCAAGCTGTAATTTTCAGCGCTTCTGCGGCTTGGGGGGCTTTGGCTGAGTCTTTCCATAAGATGGCGGCGCAGGCTTCCGGGGTGGCGACGGTGTAAACGGCGTGTTCGAGCATCAAAAGGCGATCGCCCACACCAATCCCTAAAGCGCCCCCCGAACCGCCTTCGCCAATTACGGTACAGAGGATCGGCACATCAAAGCGGAACATCTCGCGCAAATTATAGGCGATCGCTTCCCCTTGACCTTGCTTTTCGGCTTCCACACCCGCCCACGCGCCGGGGGTGTCAATAAAAGTGATAATGGGCATTCCAAAGCGGTTGGCGTGTTCCATCAGGCGAATGGCTTTGCGGTAGCCCCCAGGGGAAGCCATCCCAAAGTTTCGCGCCACGTTATCCTTGGTATCTCGTCCTTTTTGATGTCCTAGCATGACCACAGGACGCCCTGCAAGCCGCCCGACACCAGCCACGAGGGCGGGATCGTCTGAGCCAGAGCGATCGCCATGTAGCTCAATCCACTCATCGCTAATCGCCTGCACGTAATCTAGGGTACTGGGGCGACGGGGATGGCGAGCCAGTTGCAGCCGTTGGGAGGGCGAAAGTCCCGTAAAAATTTCCTGGCGCAGTTGTACCGCCCGCGCTTCGAGTTGGCGAATCTGTTCGGAGACATCGACATCATTCTCTTCGGCGAGTTCGCGAATTTGTTTAATTCGCGCTTCTAACTCCACCAGGGGTTTTTCAAAGTCTAGAAGTAACGGTTTGCGCTCTTGAGTTGCCACGTTCTCTAAATCTGACCCGCTTTGTTAAAGTCCTTTAAAATCCTACCGTGCAGGCGTCGATTCAGATATAAGAATTTGGTTAGATTGGGAATGAGCTAACCTGGAACCCTCCATCGATCAATCTTTAGACTTATGGTGACTTCACGTTCGACCTTAAGCGATACCTCAACACCCATCATCTACCCCGACAGCGATGGTCAACCAATGGCAGACAATACGATTCAGTTTCGCTGGATTAGCGTTATTTATCATAACCTCGCCTGGTGGTTTGCTAGCAATCCTGATGTCTTCGTCGCTGGGGATTTGCTGTGGTATCCCGTAGAGGGCAATAATAAGCTGCGTCAGGCTCCTGATGTGATGGTAGCAATCGGGCGTCCCAAAGGCGAGCGCGGTTCTTACCAACAGTGGCAGGAAAACGACATCGCGCCGCAAGTCGTTTTTGAGATTTTGTCCCCAGGAAACCGACTCAAGGAAATGGCCCGCAAGTTCTGGTTTTATAACGATTATGGCGTAGAGGAATACTACGTCTACGATCCAGATAAAAATGACCTTTCTGGATGGCTGCGGAATCAAGGAGAAGTGCCAGAACAAGCACGTCTCAACGTGATTGATGAAATGAATGGCTGGATCAGTCCGCGTTTGCAAATCCAATTTGAACTCAACGCGACAACCCTGACGCTCTATCGTCCCGACGGTTCGCCATTCCTCGATTACAATACCGTACAAGAACGCCTGCAACAGTTAGAACAGCAACTTCAACAAGTAGAACAACGCGCTGAAATTGCCGAACAACGGGCGGAAACAGCCGAACAACGGGCTAACCGCCTAGCAGAGCGTTTGCGAGAGATGGGTATCAATCCCGACGAGTGAGCATAAAGAGATTTTCACTCTCATACAATCTTACTTTCAATCCCCTCTCTCGCTGGAGAGGGGACGCTAAAGGAAACCTGAGCAATGGTTCAAGAACTAGTCAATTTGAGAAGCGCAATTGTTGAGGGACATTATGAAGTTGCCCTAGCATTGGTTGATGAATTGGAGGGAATGAGCAAGCAAGCAACGATTCGGAACATTGAATCCTATTTACTACGGTTGTTGATTCACCTAATTAAAAATCAAGTTGAGAGACGTTTAACCCCTTCTTGGGCTATTTCAATTTCCGATTCAATTCGTCAGATTAAAAAATTGAATTTGAAGGATAATCAAACTTCATACTATATTTCTCAGGAAGACTGGCAATCTTTTTTAGAAGAAAACCTAGAAGCCGCTATCCGTCCAGCAAGTTTAGAAGTATTGTCAGGAACCTTAAAGCCAAAGCAGCTTGCAGAACGATTAGACAAGCCTCAGTTGATGCAACTTGCTCAAAAATTACTCAATCTGACTTACGAATATTCAGCAAAAGACTTGCCGAATATCATCGATACGGTTTTAGTAGAGTTTCCTGGGGGTGAAGAATGGGAGAGCTAATCATTTTCTCTTTAAGAAAGGGCTAAAACTAATTTAACCAACTCACCATTGCTTCTTCTGTAGAAAACTCAAGGGTTGCAAATTCTGTAAGTCGTTCTGGGGGTAAACTGCGGATTTGTTTTTCAACATCTAAAGAAACTCGTTCAAAGCTTTGAACCAGCCGTTCCAAGACTCCCGCTTCTACTTCCTGACGCTGTTCGCGTTGTTCTAGCCAAGTGCTAACCTCTGCTTCTGTAGCAAAATCAAACAAGCTTTCGCCTAACAACTCAATCTCAGCAATAGATAATCTGCTGATTCTCTCTTCAAGAGTAGGCGAAAGATTGCTAAAGCGAGTTTTGATGAGGCGTAAAATTAAGGCTGATTCGCGCTGTAAAGCTTGTTGTAAGCCCTGTTGAAAGCCTTGTTGTAAGCCTTGTTCGATTCCTCTTTCCATCCAACTGGTGACAATTTCCATAACTTGTTCCTCCTCGGATAAATCCATTGCGTCGAGTTCGGCTTTGAATAAGACTTCTTCGGATGGGTTCAGCTTGAGATAGGTATCGACAAAGCCGGAAATTAATTGCATTCTAGCGGGATCTAGGCGGAGAGTTGCTAGGAGGCGCAGACATTCGGCTTTAACTTTTGGTCTATCTTCTGGCTGAATCTTCATTTTGGCCATTAAGGCGGCGGCGATGGGGTTAGAAGCCGAGAGAAAATCCCGCCAGTTGAGGCGATTAAGCTGGATAGCCACGAAACTAAAATCTAGCACTCTGCGGTCGGGGAATTCAACCTGATAGCGATCGCTCTCTTGGCGTTGGGGTGTCTCAAAGGAGAAAATGACGACGGGGTAGATGGGTAAGGCGTACTTTTCATCTAGCCGCGCAAAGTAATGGAACATCCGCCGCGCAAACCCGGCTTGAGATGCGGCTTGGTTCTCGACGTGAATCAAAAAGCAGGTGTCTTCGCCGCGAAATCTGACTTGTGCGAGTAAGTCAACGGTTCGACGTTCCCCAGAGGTGATATCGGTAAAGACTTCTTGGTTGAGGAAGGTGATGGAGTCTGCTTCAATATAACGGGCAACATTGGGTAAAAATAGCTCGATGAATTCCCGAAAGAAGGTTGACAGGAGTTCTTTAAACAGGCGATCGTGGTCAATCATCAGTTTCTCTTGATTTGCGTCTCCGTTGTCCGCGATACCAGCCGACTATCGCAATTAAAACAAATAATAGGATGGGAGATAAGCTCCACACAAAGCCTTCTGTAAGAGAAATGGGTTCTTCGGGTTCATCAAGTTGAGTAGAAAGTAAGGCGGCTGTGACGCTGCTGGCGGCGAGTCCGATGCTGGCTCCGGCGATGATATAGTTGAGATTGCGATCGCTCTTAGCGCGTTGAATTTCGATTTTGCCTCGGATGCTGTTAATTAAGTCTTCTAAGACTCGCAAACCAGGGCTAAGGCTGGCGATATCAGATTCGATTTGAGCTTGATATTTTTCTTTGACAATTTCGATGAAATGTGATAGCTCGGTTAGCTGAGTTTCGGGAAATTTTTCACTTAAATCTTTGAGCGTTTTTTGATAGTTATAAAGATTGACTTTTAAGGTATTCAGTTGAATTTCTAGGTAATTTAGATTCTGGACATAACTGGAAAGAGTTTCTGCTAAGGTTTGCAAACTGTTTTCATAACCTACTAAGTTTAGCTGGTTTAACGTTTTTGCTAGGTTGAAAATTATTTTGTAACTATCTTGCAAGCGTCTTTTAATTTCTCTGGTTTGCAGGTAAGCCCAGATGATTTTGCTGCGGTAGGCAAATAAGCGCAACCAATAGCGGTAAGCATTTGCCATATTTTTCGCTGTTTCTAGATTAGGAAAGAATACAATCAAAACATGAATATTTTCATCAATGCTTTGCCAGCGTCGGGGGTAGTTCCAAACTTCAAAACAGCTTGCACCGCAAAATTTTCCGGCGGGTTTAACCTCGCCTTTTCCTAAGTCTAAAGCGTTATAGCTATCTTGGGCGAGTTGTTGGAGGTTGTCGGTTAAGTCTTGGGGTAAAATACCAGAAAGGAGCCAAATTTTACCAAGATTCCCAGTTTTATTGCTGGCGACGGTTTTTAAGGCTTCAAAGCTAGTTTTGATATCTACGATGCCGTGCGGATCGTTTTGATAGCAATCGAATAATAAGGCGTAGGTATCTTCTATCCGAACGGGGTAATAATAGCCTTGGATGGGATAAATACCTTGGGATATTTCGGGAAAGGGATAAGTCGATTTAGATAGGTTAGCTAGGGGTAGAAGTTCGCAATAATCTAAGCGAGGGGCTTCAGCTTCTTGGCGGAAAGAAAGATCGGCAATCGATAAAGCAGATGCAGATAAATTGTCTGCGTGAGTTGCCAGAGGGGTAGGGTTACGGAGTTCTTCGGGGAGATTTTGCCAAAAGGCTTGATGGTTGGCTTTAAGGGTTGCTTCATCGTCGCCAAAGCCTTCGCGGAGTTGGTAAACCAATAAGTCTAGATTCGGATAAATTAAGCGACTCATTAAAAAAGTAACCCCAAGAACCAATTCGGATTTTCATTTATTTTGGCTAGTTGTACTTTAGCAGCTTCTTGGGGTTGGGGAGATTGCAAAATGGGGGTAGCAATCTCTGGTAAGCGAGGAGGAGGAGGGGGTAAAGGGGCAACAATATTTTCTTGAAGGGTTAAGTCACTTCGATCCGTTAAAGGGAGGCTATTGGGTTCAAATAGTTTATTGCGTTCTTGTTCGGTTTCTTTCTCTTGTAGAGAACAAGCAATGGGATCGTAGAGAAGTTCAAGCTGCGGGTTCTTGTAAGCAATCTCTTCGAGTTCTTGGATGGCTTTTGTGTCACCTTTGGCTAGGGCTAAACCAATGGCGTTGATCTGTTGGTTTATGGCTTCTGGTAGGGGTTGGCTGAGTTGGGAAAGGGCAGCGAGAAAGGCTTTGAGAATGTTGGCATCTGTGCTTTTCATAGATTACCTGAGAGTGCAAAAGCAGCCCAGTAGTAAGGATGTTCGTAACGGCAATGGTTTGGCTCAATTTTAGCCTCAGCAATCTTGGTTTGGAGAATTTTGGCGGCGCGTTGGTAGTATTTTGCACCTGGCCCAGTAAATTCTTCTGCTCGTTGGGTGTACCATTGGACAAGTTGGGCGTTTGTGACGGTTTTTAGCCAGTGTTGGGCTTGTTGGAGGGCGAGGGGTGGGGTTAAGGAGTCTTGAACCATTAAGCGATAGAATTCGACGCTGAGTAAAGCGTTGGAAGTATCTTCAACAGTCCACAGGGTACTGAGGACTTGATGCACGCCTAAGCCTAAAAAGACGCTGACTAAACCGACATACTCGGTGGTAATGGTTTCGTTGCCTGTAATGGCGGTTTCGCAAGCCCAGAGGGTGGCGAGTTGGTAGTGATTTAAGGGACGTTCTTTGTGGGCTTTCTTGGGGAGTTCAGCGAGATCCGTTAGGGTGAGTCGAT
The DNA here is from genome assembly GCF_001746915.1 of Desertifilum tharense IPPAS B-1220. NCBI lineage: Bacteria > Bacillati > Cyanobacteriota > Cyanophyceae > Desertifilales > Desertifilaceae > Desertifilum > Desertifilum tharense. Next base: position 14,134 of record NZ_MJGC01000022.1, on the reverse strand, counting down.
CTTCTTGGCTGAGGGCGAGGGCAGATAGGCTGGGTTGGGGAGAATTATACGTCCCATGTCCGGTAAAGTGGAAGACTTGGGCTTGGGTTTGCAAGGCTTTGAGAACTTCAGTTTGGGTGGCTTCTGCGTCGCAAAGGCTGGTGACGGTGGGGAAGAGTTGGCGGATAATATTGGACTCTATTTCAGCATCGGGTAAGGGATCGAAGCCTGTGCTGTTGGGAGATTCGATATTGACGAGGTGGGTATAGGGCGAGGATGGAGAACTCTGCAAAAGTCCTATTGCGGCGCTGGGGAGGTAGCAGGTGGTGAATGAGTCGATGAAGAAGGTATGCAGGGGGAGGCGGTGTAAGTCGCGGTGGGGGATGAGGATTAGGGTTTGGATGGGGGTGTTTTGCAGTTGGGTGAGGATGTAGGGAATTTGGAGGATGTCGCTGAGTTCGTGGAGGCGTTGGGGGAGGGTGTCGCGCCAGGTGGTGTCTTGGGGTTGTTCGTCTTTTTTGCCTTGGCGGTAGGCGTTGTATTGTTCGTTCCAGGTTTTTAGCCAGGTTTCAAAGCGTTGCAGGTGTTCGATCGCTTGTTGGGTTTCGGTTTGGGGGGAGTTGGAGGAAATTAAGCGCGGGGTTGCTGCATTGGAGGTGAGGAGGAAGGTATGCAGGGCGATGGGGCTGAGATGCCAGTAGACGATGGCGGTGGTGGGGGTGAGGAGTTGTTGAATCTCGCTGTAGGTGGGGGATTGGTCGATATCGAGGAACCAGGAGAGACAGGTGTTTTTGCCTTGTTCTGCGAGTTCCAGGGCGGCGATGGGTTCTCCAGATTGGATAATGATGTCTACAGTGAACTGGCGGAAGCTGGCGAATTTGCGTTCGAGTTGTTGTTTTTTACCCGGACTTTTGCATTCAGCTAGCAGGCGGTTGAAAAGATCGGTGCCATCTCGCCGAATTTGTTGGGCTTTTTCTGTTGCTTTCCAGGCGAAAAGGATTTTCAGGTAGTCTTGCAAGACTTCCAGATGGAGTTCGGGGTAGGCTTGGGGGGTGAGAGTTTGCAGAGCGAGGTTATATTCTTTCGCCGCTTCGCGCCACAAGTGACGGTTGCGGATATCTCGTCGCCCTTGGAAGTAGTGTGCCCTCCCCATGAAATGATGCAACCTTCCCCAGCCTTCAAGATGGGTGTCTTGTTGGCACTGTTCTAAGCCTGCTGCATAGATCGTAATTTTTCCGTTGTAGCCCCATTGTTTGAGGATGGGGTTGTGCAAGGTGAGGAGGTAAGGAAACTGAAGTTGATATTGGCTTAATTTACCTACTGCTTGTCCTGCCATTAACCAAGCTTGGTGGTCATCGGGTTTGATTTCAAGGGCTTTGTCGAAAGAGGCGATCGCTTCTTCTAACTGCCCTAAGTTAGCCAACGCCACACTCCGGTTATACCAAGCTTGGTGGTCGTCGGGTTTGATTTCAATGACTTGGTCGAAAGAGGCGATCGCCTCCTCTAACTGCCCTAAGTCAGCCAATGCTACACCCCGGCTAGACCAAGCTTCGGGGAAGTCGGGTTTGATTTCAATGGCTTGGTCGTAAGAGGCGATCGCCTCCTCTAACTGCCCTAAGTTAAACAATGCTACACCCCGGCTAGACCAAGCTTCGGGGAAGTCGGGTTTGATTTCAATGGCTTGGTCATAAGAGGCGATCGCTTCTTCAAATTGCCCTAAGTTATCCAACGCCACACCCCGGTTAGACCAAGCTGGGTGGAAGTCGGGTTTGAATTCGATGACTTTATCGAAAGAAGCGATCGCTTCTTCATACTGTTGTAAATGATCGCACAGTATAGCCCCTTTGAAAATCCGAGCTTGATAGTTATCTGGTTGGAGTTTAAGAGCTTGGTCACAACAGGCGATCGCTTCTTCAAATTGCCCTAAGTTACCCAATGCTACACCTCGGTTGAACCAAGCTTCGGGGAAGTCAGGTTTGTGATAGAGAGCTTGCCGATAAGAGGCGATCGCTTCTTCTAACTGCCCTAAGTTGCCCAACACCCCACCCCGGTTATACCAAGCTTCATGCAAGTCGGGTTTGATTTCAATGGCTTTGTCGTAACAGGCGATCGCTTCTTCTAACTGCCCTAAGTTGCCCAACACCCCACCCCGGTTATACCAAGCTTCATGCAAGTCGGGTTTGATTTCAATGGCTTTGTCGTAACAGGCGACAGCCCCTAAAAAATCGCGCCTCATAAATTGCTCATTACCTTGGTTAAACCAAGCATCTGCCTCCTCACTGTTATCATCAGAATTTAGAGTTTTTGCTTGCTTTGCCTCACCATCCTGGCTATCTGTCGATCCATACGAATTACTGATAGGTTGTTGAACCTGTACGCCTAAGTTTTTTCCAATCTCCCCTGCAACTTGCGATAATTCGCCTAAATTCAAATTTGCCAACAACAGCAAGCGTTTTGCGCGTTGTTCGTAGGAGTTCGGCGGCTCCTGCAACTTTGCGCCAAAACGACGCAACCAGGGAATTAGATCGCGATCTTTAACATTTTTACCAATCAAAAAACCCTGAACTCTTCCTCGTCCCCAATCTTGATTTACCCCTTCTAAGAGTTGCAGAAATATCGCCTCTAGTTCTGCATCAGTGAGACTTACTGGAGGTTCCGGGGGTGGCGCTTCTGGGGGTGGCGTTGATGAATTGCCAAATACTCTTTGCCAAAGCTGCTTCAACCACTGCCAAATGTTGCGTAGCATGGGCCACTCTTCCCCTCAGTGCTATCTCTGATTTTAGACGAGGTTTGAGAAATCCACCCCTCATCCCCCAGCCCCTTCTCCCGCAGGAGAAGGGGAGCAAGAATCCGGTTCTCTTTCCGGTGGGGCTACCGTGTATACACTCTAGGGTAAGACCCTAAATCTAACTGAGATCCCCCTAAATCCCCCTTACTAAGGGGGACTTTGACTCCGGTTCCCCCCTTTTGTAAGGGGGGCTAGGGGGGATCAAAACCTTGTAGAACAATACTAGAAGACTTCTGTATACACGGTAGCCATTCACGAGGGGGGGGACGTTGGGGACGTAAAACCAATCTGGAGCCTCTGCACCCCGTTCTGGGGGTTCCGTTTCCCGCCAATAGATCCCGCAATCTTGCCCAATGGCATATTGCCCATCAGGATGAAGCTGTTGTAAGCGCGGGCCGAGGGAGTCCGTTAAAATCAGACTTTGAGGATGGTTCTGAAAGTTCTTCACAAAGGTACCATCAGACTCTGGAAGCTGCGTATGGTCGGGAAAAGGGCTCATCGCCTGAGTCATCACCAATGCTCATCCGTATCCGACATTTGCATCTTTATCCTAACGATTTAGCGAATCCAAGACGGCGAGAATCGGACCGTATGAAAGAAACATTAATTTAGAATACAACCCCATTGACTCACTTAGGTTATCTTGGGGCAAATTGGGTCTACCGTTCGGTTGATTTCTGAGGTGCAAGGTGAGCAATCCTAAGAGAAAATCCAACGATCGCGTTTTTCAATGGCTAGGGATATCCTGCATAATTTTAGCTGTGGGACTAAACTTTGCTCTTAAACTGACTGCTGCCCAATACGCAGTTCAGGGAAAGATAGCTAACCGTTCAGGAGATTATTTTACAGCCGAGAGTCATTTGCGAAAGGCTATACAACTCAATCCCAGGCACTCTAGAGCTTATTATCGTCTAGGCGAAGCTTTAGATGGACAGGGAAGATATGAAGAAGCGATCGCAAACTATCGTCAGTTTCTCCGACTTCGACCCAATTCCGATCTAGGTTACAATACTTTGGGTCTTGCTTTATACAATCAGGGAAGACTGGATGAGGCGATTGATTGCTATCGTCGCGCTATCAGCATTAATCCTAATTTCTCCTATGCTTATAATAATCTCGGTCTTGCCTTATCTCAGCAGGGGAAAACCGGGGAGGCGATCGCAAATTACCGTCATGCTCTAAAAATTAATCCTGATTATGTCAATGTTTACCTCAATCTGGGCCTAATGGTAAACGAACAGGGAAATTTAGAGGAAGCGATCGCTTACTATCGTAAAGCTATTCAAATCGACCCGTATCGAGCCTCTGGTTACTACTATATAAGCTATGCTTTATACGACCAAGGAAAAGTTGATGAGGCAATCGACTACTCTCGCCAAGCTCTGAAATTATTCGACTCGTCGAGAAATGCTCCCAACCCCGCTTTGATTCACAACTGGTTAGGGTACATGTTGCAAGAGCAAGGCAAAATAACAGAAGCGATTGAAGAGTATCAACGAGCGATTATCCTTGAGCCAAGTTTAGTTGAGGCTCAAGATAATCTGCAATACGCTCAACAACTTTTGAACTCGCAGAAAAGTGCTTTACCCTCTCAGTAGAGTGAATCGCGATCCGATAGACTGAATCTATGCCATTGTGGGGTAAGCACGCTTGCAGATTCGCCTTCAAACCTTTACCGTCCATAAACGCTTTGCGCTAACCATCAGCCGGGGAACCAATACCGGGAATACGAATATCTGGATCGCGATCGCCCATGAGAATATCGAAGGATGGGGCGAAGCCTCGCCTTTTGATGTTGGGGAAGCGCAAACAACCGAAATGCTCCTCGCCGCTTTAACCGAAATTGCCCTTCACTTAGAGCAATATAGCCCTCTAGACCGCCAGCAGATCGAGCAAGTCTGCATCGGCGCGAACCTGCCCTCCGCCGCCCGCGCCGCCATTGATATGGCCCTGTATGATTGGTTGGGGAAACGGGTGGGACTTCCGCTGTGGCAATTGTGGGGGTTATCTCGTCAATCGATTGTTCCCACTTCTGTCACCGTTGGTATTAGTTCGCCCGAAAATGCCAGAAAGCGGGTACAGCATTGGCAAGAAGTGACTTCAGTGCGCTGCTTAAAGGTGAAATTGGGTAGCCCAGAAGGGATTGAAAGCGATCGCGCTATGCTGCAAGCTGTACGAGAGGAAGCCCCGCCAGATGCGTTAATCTATGTGGATGCTAATGGGGGATGGAACCTAGAGGATGCGCTTTTAATGTGTAACTGGTTGGGCGAGTTGGGAATTCGATATATCGAGCAACCGTTACCCAAAGGACAAGAACAGGATTTAGAGATATTGTACGCGCGATCGCCCCTACCGATCTTTGTCGATGAAAGCTGCTTCACCAGCCAAGACATTCCCAAACTGGCCGACAAAGTACATGGCATCAACATTAAACTGATGAAAGCTGGCGGTTTAACTGAAGCCCTGCGTATGGTACACGCCGCCAAAGCTTGTGGCTTACAAATCATGTTCGGCTGTTATTCCGATAGCAGCCTAGCCAATACCGCCGCCGCCCAACTTGCCCCCTTTGCAGATTACCTCGATCTAGACAGTCATCTCAATCTTCTCGACGATCCCTTCAGCGGTGCAACCCTACAAGAGAGTAAACTGATTCCCAACGACTTACCCGGTTTAGGTGTCACCAGAGGCGAAGAACCCTCACCCCAAGAACAAGCCATCGCCAAGTCTCGCGATCGCAGATTAATGATTGACTAATATATCCCCGTAGATAAAATGAGTCTTGAAGCACAAAGAGCAAAACTGCAAAACGGCAAAATTGCGATTTTACTCCACGATGGAATGCAGCGCCGCCAAGGAAAAACCGGACTAGCCCTTTTACGGTATTCGCCTGCGGAAATTGTCGCCGTTATCGATCGCGAATTTGCGGGAGAATCAGTCACAAAACTCACCCGCATTCCCCGCGAAGTTCCAATAGTTGCCTCTGTTGCAGAAGTTTTATCCTATCAACCCGATGCGATCGCAATTGGTATTGCTCCTTCAGGGGGTGCCTTACCCGATGAATGGATTGCAGAATTAAAACAAGCCGTAGCCGCCGGAATTTCAGTGGTTAATGGCTTGCATACTCCCCTGGGTACTCACCCCGAACTGCAACCGCTACTTCAAGGCGAACAATTTATTTGGGATATCCGCCAAGAGCCCCCCGGTTTAGGGATAGCCTCAGCCAAAGCGCGTCAACTATCGTGTCTGCGAGTGCTAACCGTGGGAACGGATATGAGCATTGGTAAAATGTCCACTAGCTTAGAACTGCATCGCACCAGCTTAAAACGCGGCTTAAAGTCTTGCTTTGTCGGCACAGGTCAAGCTGGAATTATGATATCCGGTGCAGGCATTCCCTTAGATGCCGTGCGGGTTGACTTTGCAGCCGGTGCAGTCGAACAGCAAGTCCTAAAATATGGGGCAGAGTCTGACATTTTGCACATTGAAGGACAAGGTTCGCTCATGCATCCCGGTTCCACCGCCACCTTACCCTTAATTCGCGGTTCCCAACCCACCCATCTGATTTTAGGACATCGCTGGGGCCAAACGCAGATTCACAACTGCCCCGATGTAGAAATCCCACCCCTTCCCCAGGCGATCGAATTATACGAAAAAGTAGCCAGCATTGCCGGAGCCACCCACCCAATCCGAGTAGCGGGAGTGGCTTTAAATACCGCTAAGATTGAGAGCGATGAGCAAGCACGAGAAGCGATCGCCCAAACCCAAGCCGAAACAGGCTTACCCTGCACCGATGCTGTCCGTTTTGGCGGCGATATCCTCTTAGATGCCATTCTGTAAGAAGGGAGTTGGGAGTTAGGAGTTGGGGGTTGGGGAAGAAGAGGATGGGGGAAAGATGGGAGTTGGGAATTAGGAGTTGGGGGTTGGGGAAGAAGAGGATGGGGGGATGGGGAGGTGGGGAGATGGGGGGAAAGATGGGAGTTGGGAGACAGGAAAACTTGGTAACTATCAACTCATCACTCTTTCCCCTACTCAGAACTCGGAACTCGGAACTCGGAACTCGGAACTCGGAACTGACTCAGCACTCAGCACTCTTGAACCCACTCGGAACTCGGAACTCGGAACTCGGAACTAACTCAGCACTCAGCACTTTCCACTCAGCACTAAAAAAAAAGAGTCTGTTGCCCCAGGAAATAGCAACAGACGAAGAACCATCGGGTTTTAGGTTTTGGGTGTATGGTGATGTCATACTTCCAATGGTTATTAGATTTAACATACCTACGGGAGTATGTTGTAACCCCCAATACCAACACCCTGCCTAATTTCTGGATTTTCCTTTAATTTTGTTATTGACCTGCGGCAGGCGTACCGACTTGAGCGTTGACTTGAACGCTCTTGACGCCTCTCACTTCCTTGGTAAGTGTTTCAATCCGTTCTAGGTCTTGCTGAGTAGCCACTTGACCTGCTACTGTCACGACACCATCTTCCGATTCAACTAAGAGTTGGGAGGTGGGAAGGTTGGTTTCTAGGTTGTTACGGACTAAGCTTTCGATATCTCCATCGCTGACTTCGCCCTCGTTGCCCAATGTGCCTTGACGATCTTGGCGGGCGCGTTCGTCTGATTCAATTTGGGCTTGGCGGGTGTCGCTGGTTGCGTCTTCTAGGTTTTCTTGCGCTTGGAGTTCTTCACCCACTTCATTGGTGTTGGAAGGGGCATTACCGCTGGTTTGAGCGCCATCTGTACAAGCAACGGCACCTAAAAGGAGGGCACCACCTAGTAAAACGGGAAAAATCTTTTTCATGATTAATAATCTCCGGATATTGACAAGTTTTGAAACAGGTTTAGAGTATTAGAGACACTGCCTTAGCAATGTCTCCGGTGTATTTGGTACCCAATTATGCGGGTTAGCGCAGATTAGGATCGACGTATTGCAGATCGTTAGTCCGCGTGGTGGAATTCACGCTACGGGGTGTAGTGGAATCGCGAATATCGGGTGCGTCGTAGATGCCTAATTCTTGAATGCCACCTTGGTTGAGAATGGCTTCGGCGTGGCGGATTTCATCTTCTGTACCGCTGACCATGACGAGGTACTCGCCGCGAGAAACGCGGTCGTTGTAGACTTTGGCGCGTTCTTCAGGAATGCCTAAACCGACTAAAGCACCAATCAAACCGCCTGCGGCTGCACCAATCCCTGCGCCTGCTAAAGTAGAGGCGATCGCAGTGGCTTCTGCACCGGCTAGCAGGATCGGTCCAATCCCAGGAATTGCTAGGGTTCCCAAACCGACTAACAAACCTGCAACGCCACCCAAGGCACCCCCGGTTAATGCACCGGCGGCTGCGCCTTCATCAGCTTTGTTACCGACCTTATCTTGAACGTCTACGCCGGCAATATCATCTTCACGTTTGGCGTCGCGGGTAATTACAGAAACCCGTTCCATATTGAAGCTAGCACTGCGTAGCGCATCTAAGGCGTTATACGTTGCATCGCGGGTGGGGAAAACGCCGACAGCCCGTTTGTGGCGTCCTGGGAGGTTAGGATCGCGATCGTCGTAGTCTCGACGGGCGGTTGTTGCTGTCGCGTCGTAGTCTCGACGGGTGCTGGTATCAGTAACCGGGAAAATACCCCAGTTATGAATCCCGTGACGGTTGAGTAAAGACTCTGCTAAACGAATTTCTTCGGAGGTGCCATCGACAACCACCAGGTATTCGCCGCGAGAAACGCGATCGCTATACATTTTTGCTTTATCTTCGGGAATGCCTAAACCGACTAAGGCACCGACTAAACCCCCGGCGGCTGCACCCACAACCCCTCCTGTTAGGGTTGAAGCTAATGCACCCCCGGCGACTAACGGGCCGACACCGGGAATTGTTAAGGCAGTGAGGCTACCAATTAAGCCGACTAAGCCGCCGACGACACCGCCGGTAACTGCACCTGTTGCAGCGCCTTCGCCTGCCCGGTTTCCTTCTTCTGTACGAATATCTGCACCACTAAAATTATCTCTACCCTCAACTTTTTGAGCGATGATGGAAACTTGCCGCATTGGAAATCCGGCGTTTCGCAGTTCGCTAAGGGCGCGTTCGGCTTCTCGTTGAGTCGAGAAAACACCGACCGCTCGCTGATGTTGACCTAAAACCATATATTTTCCTCCTTTGCAGTGTTCTGCAAGTTGAAAGTCTAAAATTCTGCGTAGAACTTTGACCTTTCCTCAGCTTAGGCGGCAGTGCTTGCTCTCCTCATCAGTCGCTTGGAATAAGATAGTGTTCTATCTTCCGAAAGAAGTCTGCTGATATTGAGTTTTCTCATCCTGGCGAAACCGTGCCATAGTAAGGCATTCAGGACATGGGACAACAGTTGATGAAGAGGTGAGGGATATGCGTAGGTCATTCACAGTTGGACTGTTAGTTATTGGCTTAAGTGGGATAGGACAGCGCCCCATTCAAGCTAGAGAATTTATGGCTCAGTTTTCCAATCCCAGCGAGGTGCGGGAAAATTTTTGGGTGAGGGCGCGACAATTAACGCAAGATCAAATTACGCTGCTGTCTAGGATTGAAGAGGCGATCGCATCTCCTGACCCTAACCAAGTCCGCACGGCGCGAGGACAACTGGTTTTGCACCTCTCTTCGGTTGACCGCTTTCTCCAAAGTCAGTATCCGTTACCGAATGTGCTGTGCGCGCCGACGTTTCGCGGCCTTTCAGGAGAATCTGACGCGCTGGAAGCCCTCGTTTCTACCACATCTCGCCTGAGTCCGGAACAAACTCAGGTCTACTGCAATTTGTATGCGACAACGCGAGAATTATCGCCGCTTTTACCGCAACTGGATCGGCGTTTGGGGGCTTTAACTGATATTACGCCGTTACGACCGTTACCGCTTGGGGGCGAACCGCCAGGGGTAGCGGCGCAGTCTTTTGGCCCGTTAACCCCTTCTGCTGCGACTGCATCCACCACTCCCCCCTCGCCTCCCCCAATTATTGGCCGGCCTGCAAAAACGGCCGTCAGCGGTTACGTCCCGCCCCCGCCGCCTGCGATCGCACCTCCAGCCGATATTACGGCCCGCTTGCAAGTGGCGCAACAACTCACGACTAGGGCGCAAGGGTTATTTCCGGTGGGAACCCAGTTTTTGAATCCGAGGGAATTGCGATCGCCGATAACGCCCGATGCCGATCTGCAACGCATCCAACAATCCCCCGATTATAGTCGCCTGCTGGCATTACCCAATACGGGGATTGCCAGAATTCAACCCGCCGAATTCTACGCCACCTCTCCCGGCGAACTTCGCAACCGTTTGATTCCCACCCCCGCCGAACAAACGCCCCTCGTCCCGCTAACCCCTCCAGTTGGACAAGCCGCCGCGCCAGAGAGGACGCCCAGCATCGGTTTGAGTACCGCCCGTTTAGAAGCGCCCTTAACTCCAGAAGTAGAACCCGAAGGCTTTGCACCCCGCTTCGCCGTTCAGATCGCAGATGGGCAATTTCAGATTATCCCCAGACAGCTTAATTATGGGTTTATGGTCGGGGTTGGGGATGTGCCGATCGATCGGTTGAATGCGACTTTAACGCCCGATGTCGTTAATCTCTCGCCGCAGTTGCGTTCTTTTTTCCTCAACTATCGCCCGCCCGCCCAACTCGAAGCCCTGCAAGTCGATCGGCGGCGATTTATTACCGGAAAAGTGGGGGAATTAGGCTTGACTCAAACCCTGCAATCCCAAGTGCCGATTGTCTTGAATCAAACCTATGTCATGCGTTTAATTCAGTTTGAATTGCCCGAAATTCTCCTGACGGGACAACGGATCGATCCGCGCGATCGCCGCAACCTCGACCGCATCTTAAACACTCCCAGCAGCGACCTCTTAGTTGCCTTTCGTCCAGTCAGCCAAGGGCGAGATGGTACCTATACCGCGATCTGGCGCATTTTAGCCCCATTTCCCGATCCGCAGATTACTAACCTAGAAGCCTATGTCCTCCCTCGAAACTAAAGCCTGTTTCTCTCTTCTGGAATAGGAAATTAGCCTGTTTAAGATCGCTCTTGGGGCCGATTGGTTTTAGGGCTAGAAACCAGTAATCTAGCTATCAAAGGATAAAACGATTTCTTCAATTAACACGCTAATCAAGGGTTGCAACTTTTATATTTTTTATCCTTTGTAAAAAGTTGAAATCAAACACTTCTTTAACAGCCATGACTAATCCCAATCGTCCCCATCAAACTCCAACTAACGATGATGCTTTTAACCGTAGCGTCAACGGTCGCCCAGTTACTAACGATGAAATGGCCTATCGTGACGGTTACGTTCACGGTAAAACCACCGAACAACGCGTAGAAGCAGTCCGACGTGCAGAACGCGATGAAAGCGCCTCTAGAGGATTATTAATTGGTTTAGCGTTAGCTTCCTTAGTCGGTATCATCGCTGGAACCCTATACTATCTCAACCGCGAACCCGATACGGTAGCTCCCTCACCCGCACCTGTGGTTCTTCCCCAAGGAAATACGGAACCCAACCGCGAAACAACAATTATTGAAAGAACGCGAGAAGTTGTTGTTCCCCCCGCAAACAACGGAACAACCAATCAGGCTCCCGCACCTAATGTTAATGTTAACGTTCCCGAACAACCCGCCCCGAACGTGAATGTGGATGTTCCCCAACAACCCGCACCTAACGTTAATGTGACGGTTCCAGAAACGACAAATACCGCACCCGCCACCACGGAAGCACCGCGACAACAACCCAACACGACTCAGCCTGTTTCCCCAGAAGCGAACACCGAAGCAGCACCCACTCAAGAAACATCTCCCGGAGTCGATAATACTCAAACCGCACCTTCTACGGTTAACTAATTCAGTTGTGAGAGGATAAAATCAAGAAGCGGAGTCAAAAGGCTCCGCTTTTTTTGGGTAATGCTGGCTGTTCAGCTATAGCAAAGTGCTGAGTGCGGAGTCAGCATGATATTGTTCTTGCCTTTGACCCACCCAACTTACGACAATACACTGATTTTGCTGTTCAATAAGTTCAACGCTGACAAAACCGGATTAAGTACAGATTATCCTCTGTAGGCGATCGCACTTTTAAGAAAGTAACTGAGATCGACCTATTTCTCAGTAAACTTATAATTGACTCTTCACCCACTCGCGAAACTCACGCATCCTAGCATTTTCACCCTTTTGGGAATCAATTTTCATAAATTGAGTTAATGCTTTGACTGGAAATGAGCCAAACGCTAAACTCATTTCTGATTCTATATAACCTGCTTCAGTCAAGATATAAATTGTAATATTTTCGTTTCTATATTGCCAAATTTCAGGAACTTTTAAATTTTCATAAACTGATATTTTATCAATAAAGGAATGGGTTGTATCAATTTCAACAACTAAATCAGGTGGCGGATCGACCGTTAAGTCAATTTTTAGCTTTGTCCGAATTGCAGGCTCATTTTGAATATAAAAGGAGTCATCGGCTTCCTTCCCCACTGCTTGCACTTGAGAACGCCAAGTCGTTGATTTTAAGCCTCTGATTTCTAACCCCAGTTCCTCAGAAAGAATCGCAATTAGCCGACTCAAATTCCAACTATAACTCTCATGTTCTGCTAAAGGAGTCATCAGTTCTAGAGTCCCTCGATTGTAAGTCATGCGAAGCTGAGGATATTCTGCAAACACCTCTAAAAGTTGTTCATACATTTCCCAACTAATGTTATGCAACACTAGATGAGAACCTGCATCTGATAGCGGAATAGGAAAAAGCGTTTGAGTCATAACTTACGTTTAGAATGAATCTTTTTGCGAGAACCTGAGAAACCGGGTTTCTAGTACCAAATGGGGGCAAGATTTAGGACAAAACCCACAAGCACATCTTCACCCAATAAAGTGGTAGGAGATTCTAAAATTTCGACTTCTTGACCTTGACGGTAAACTTCGACTCGGCGAGACTGAGGATCGATTAACCACCCTAAGCGCGTTCCATTCGCAATATATTCCTGCATCTTTTGACGAATTGCCGTTAAACTATCGCTAGGAGAGCGTAATTCCACCACAAAATCAGGACATAGGGGCAGAAATCGCTTTTTCTGTTCGGACGTTAAAGCATTCCAGCGTTCTAAGGGTATCCAAGATGCATCAGGAGAACGAACAGCACCATTAGGTAGCGTAAAACCAGTAGAAGAATCGAAACTGATACCTAAAGTATCATCATGATTCCACGTCCCAAGCTGAGCAGTTAAACTAGCATTACGAATGCTAGTTGTACCTCCAACAAGAGGCATTAATACTAATGTTCTATCAGCATTACGCTCAAATCTGATCAGTTCGTTGATCTGACATAATTGAAAAAATTGTTCATCAGTCAGGTCAATGATTGGATTGAGGTTAAGGGTTAGAATATCCATATACTAAGCTCACAATAACCTTTCTGAGCGATCGCACTTCAATTTAATTCCACTAATCAAATATCAATCACTTTGTTTATTCAGGAATTGAATGACCTAACTCTGTTGCAGCTTTAATCCACCTTATACATAAGAAATTTTTATTTTGCAGAGCTGTTGAGAATAATCAAGAGATATTTTATCGCCAATATTTACCTTAATATAGGTATTAATAGCTACTAAACATAGTTAGATAAACTGTAATTTTGTTGATTTTTAAGCTTTTATCGGTTTAGGTATTGAACGTCCCAGAGTTTTTGCGGTCTCAATCCATTCTTGTACAACTATTTCAGCATTTTGTAGAGCTTCCTGATAAGTGTCTCCATCAGCAGCACAACCCGGTAATTCTGGCACTTCAACAATGAATGCCCGGTCTTCTTCACTCCAATAGACGATCTTTTTTACAATCATTTTAAGGACACATTTGCTTACACAAATTAACTTTTGCAAACCAATAAAGATGGGTATATCATGAATTGGATCCTACATCAAGAAAATCAAAAATCTCTGAGGTGGTTGTTGATTTCAATGCTACTGTTGACAATAGCCTGTCAACACAATATTGAAGAGGCTTTGATGTTGCCTTTACCAGAGGCTGGTGAAGTGATGTACGAAGGAAATTTCAATGGCACAAGAAATTACAGAGTGAGTGGAAAGGTGCAAGTGATTCAGCTAGAAGATAAAACCATTTTACAATTCATTGATTTCTCCAGCTCATCTGGTCCTGACCTCAAGGTTTACATTTCACCGGAGCTTTCTCCTTCTCAGTTTATTCATTTGGGTGATTTAAAAGCTTTAAATGGAGTGTTTAGTTATGCCCTACCTGATGATTTCTCTATTGAGCAATCAGGATCATTTGTTTTGATTTATTGTGAAAGGTTTTCTGCCCTTTTTGGAAGCGCAGAGTTAATGAAGTCTGAAAATGGATAATAGTATATTACACAATCAATATTTATTGGTG
>NZ_MJGC01000021.1 GCF_001746915.1 Desertifilum tharense IPPAS B-1220 | reverse complement strand
ACAAGACCACTGTTTGAGGTACTTATTCTTCAGCATCGTTGTTGTCTACCTCCACTGGTTCTACACTTAATTTTCTCCTGATTGTTGATGAGCACTCACATCTACGTTATAAACCTACACCTGTCAGACCTCCCCATCCCCCTATCCCCCCACCCTCTTCCCCCACTCGGAACTCGGAACTCGGAACTCAGAACTCCTTTCCCCCCACTCAGCACTCAGCACTTTCTACTCAGCACTCAAGAATGGAACCTCCAAGCGATCGCATTCGCCTTTCTCAAACGGCTAAAGAACAATTGACGAAGTTGAAGCGCCAAACAAAAATCGATCAGTGGAATATCCTGTGTCGTTGGGCGTTTTGTCGTTCGTTAGCAGAACCAAGTATTCCCTCACCTGTACCTATTCCCGCCGATAGTAATGTGGAAATGAGTTGGCGCGTGTTTGGGGGAGAACTGTCTGATATTTTGATTGTGGCGCTGAAGCAACGCTGTCAGAAGGATGGTTTGGGAACGGATAAAGAAACTCTCGCAACGCAGTTTCGCCTCCACCTCCATCGCGGGATCGGTTATCTGGCGGGGGATCTCAATCTCAAGCGTATTGAAGATTTAATTGAGGTGGCTGTTACTCTTCCTTAAAGAGGGGTTGGGTTCTCTTCACTCCCCATGATTTGCTGGGCGCGATTTGCGAAGCAATCCCTGCGGGAATCGCACTCTTGCTCTAATTGCAGATTCTTATCAAGAAATGGGTAGAGCTTTCAACAGGGTTATCGATCGACCATTCTCAATAAAGCTCTGGATACTCGCTCAGATTTTCTCTTTTTCCTAATTTTTGCCTAGACTATTGACAAAATTTGAATTTTGATATACCAAATCTTTTGAGGAACTCTATCGTTTTAATTCAAAAAATTTGCATTAAGTAATTAAGAATTACTTGCACTAGCTGTAAAATATCTCTACAGACCCCAGCAACTCAACTGAAAGATCATGAAAATTACTAGGCGCGTTTTTCTTGCAACAGGCACAGCAATGGCAGCCGTAGCGGCTGGACAACTGGGCAGAAAGACCCCAGCAGTTGCCCAATCTGGAGTGGTAAACGTTTACTCCGCTCGTCATTACGATACTGACGATCAACTGTATGAAGGATTTACCCAAAGAACGGGGATTCGAGTTAATTTAGTTGAAGCGAACGCCGATCAACTCATTGAGCGGATTAACAGCGAAGGTGCCAATAGCCCTGCGGATGTCCTGATTACCGTAGATGCAGGGCGGTTGTGGAGAGCCAGAGAAGCAGGTGTTTTACAACCCATTAACTCAACAACCTTAAACGCGGCAATTCCTAGCAGTTTGCGCGATCCAGAAGGATATTGGTTCGGCTTAACCAAACGGGCGCGGGTAATTTACTACGATCGCAATAAAGTTAACCCAGCGCAACTATCCACCTACGAAGACTTAGCCGATCCCAAATGGAGAGGAAAGCTATTAATCCGTTCTTCGGGTAATATTTACAACCAATCTCTAACGGGTGCGATTTTAGCCGCACATGGCCCCGAAAGAACCTTAGAATGGGCGCGGGGAATTGCAGCGAATTTAGCGCGTTCTCCGGAAGGTGGCGACACGGATCAAATTAAAGCAGTTGCGGCGGGTGTTGGTGAAATTGCCGTTGCCAATACCTATTATTATGTGCGTCTGATGCGCTCCGATAACGCTGCCGATCGGGAAGTTACCGAAAAAGTTGGCGTCTTTTTCCCCAACCAGCGCGATCGCGGTACCCACGTTAATATTAGCGGTGCAGGGGTTGTCAGAACCGCCCCCAACCGTCAAGGCGCAATCCAGTTTATTGAGTATCTAGCCTCGCCGGAAGCCCAGGAAATGTTTGCAGACGGAAACAACGAGTACCCCGTCTTAGCTGGGATGAATGCTAATAGCATGGTGAAAAGTCTAGGCGAATTCCGCTCAGATAGCCTCAACGCCGCAGTTTTTGGTCGCAATAACCCCGAAGCTTTGCGGATCATGGATCAAGCGGGCTGGAGATAACGCAGCGCTGTTGCATACACGATAGTTTAGAGCAGTAGAGGGGCTTCTAACCCAACAAGTTTGTTAGAAGTCCCTTTGCGATTTGGGGAGAAAAGAGTGGTTAGTCAACAAAGGGCGGACATTGTTAGTCCTCAGCTAATGAGGAGAGGAAAGTGCGCTCAGATTACCCCGAAAACCACAGTCTCAACCAAGCTTCAGCCTATTTACAAAGACTTGGGTTGATATTCAAACGCTCACAGAAAAATTCAATGATTTGAATAGCCTCTCGTTCAGCGTCAATATCATAAGTTAAATTTTGCCTTTTCTTCGTTCCTTCTAAACTTTTAAGCCTTGCGTACTCCAACTTTAGCTTCACAACCCACTCATCAAGTAACCTATGAAGGCCCGACATTGCAGCGTTAGCGATACGTTCCAGGTGCGACGGGTGAGGTTACAGTCGGCCAATAAACGCTCGAAATTAATGGGGGCCCCTCCTAGGGTTAGCGCCGTATAACCGCCGAAGGATT
>NZ_MJGC01000020.1 GCF_001746915.1 Desertifilum tharense IPPAS B-1220 | reverse complement strand
TCAAACTCTCCGTGACAAGATTTGTCTTTACTCAAATCTGACTTCGAGTTATTCTGGTGTTATCTTTTACCCCCTCAATTAACTTTCGCTAATCTGGGAGTGGAATGTTTTCTTAACGAGGTGATTTTATTCTTGGCTCGTTGCTTCAAACTCTTGAGTTGTCTAGGTTCGGGGCGCTCGTCGGAGGTGTCTCTCTCAAGCGCTTTACTAATCTAACAATCTCAACAGGCTTTGTCAACCCTTTGACCGATGTTTTTGCAAATTCCCTCAAACCTCCTCTACACAAGCTTTTTGAGAGACAATAGATAGGTCTATTCGAGAAAAGACTGTGATTTGGGGAGAAATTTTTGTGAATTTTCAATCAGCGATCGCAACTCTGCACCAATTTTGGAGTGACTGGGGCTGCATCATTGCCCAACCCTACGATATGGAGAAAGGGGCAGGAACCATGAATCCTCATACCTTTCTGCGCTGCCTGGGGCCGGAACCTTGGTCGGTTGCGTATGTTGAACCCTGTCGCCGCCCAACTGACGGGCGCTATGGTGAAAACCCCAACCGCTATCAGCACTACTATCAATACCAAGTGCTGATCAAGCCTTCTCCCGATAATATTCAAGAAGTTTACCTAGATTCGCTCAGAGCGCTAGGGATTCGCCCAGAAGATCACGATATTCGTTTTGTAGAGGATAACTGGGAGTCTCCCAACGTTGGCGCGTGGGGTGTAGGTTGGGAAGTTTGGTTAGACGGGATGGAAATTACTCAATTTACCTACTTCCAGCAATGTGGAGGTCTTGACTGCAAGCCAGTCTCCATCGAAATTACTTACGGACTAGAACGCTTGGCGATGTATCTTCAAGGAGTAGAAGCCTTTACCAAGATTCGCTGGTCGGATCGAATCAGTTATGGGGATGTTCATCTACAAGGAGAGATCGAACAGTGTACCTATAACTTTGAGGCTTCTAATGCAGAGATGCTTTTTACCCTATTTGGACTTTACGAACAAGAAGCCACGCAACTCATTAAGCAGGGTTTAGTTTTACCGACGCTTGACTATGTTCTCAAGTGTTCCCACACTTTTAATCTGTTGGAGGCTAGGGGCGTAATTTCGGTCACGGAACGGACGCGTTACATTGGCAGAATCCGGAATTTGGCTAAACAGGTAGCCCAGCGTTATGTAGAACAGCGAGAACAGCTAGGATTTCCGTTGTTAGCGAAAGCAAGCTGAATAGGGCACATGAAAACAACCCCTTAGTGCTGCTAGTGTCAGAGAAATCCCCTTAGAATGTCGGAGTCAACAAAAGCAAGATTGGTAGTATGGAGAGTCTGCAACAGTTTATTGAACCAATTTTAGAACCGATTGCGGCTTGGTTTCGGGGTTTAGGGATTCCTGAACCGATCGTACATTGGGGACACCCCTTGATGATGGGGATTGTTGTTCTTGTGATGGGGAGTTTTGTTGGGTTAACGGGATGGCGAGGGCGTGTCGTAGAAGATAAAGATGCAGCGTTACACAGTCGAAAAGCACATCGCAAGCTTGCTCCTTGGATGTTCCTGTTTATTGCTCTTGGGTATACTGGAGGCGTTTTATCGCTAGTGATGCAGCATCAGCCAATTTTTCAAAGCTGGCATTTCTGGACAGGTTCGCTAGCAGTCGCCTTACTGGGGTTAAATGGGGCGATTTCTCTATTTGGGTTTCGCAGCAAACAAGGGTTACAACTGCGTCCAGTTCATGGTTATCTGGGAAGTATTGCCTTGTGCTTGCTGTTTCTGCATGGGTTGCTAGGGCTGAAATTGGGATTATCCCTATAAAAAAATGTGAAACTCGTGCTTGAGAGGGTAGAAAGCGTCAGGTTTGGGGAATGCTGAGTGCAGATTCAAACCATTAAGAGTGCTTCTACCCAACTATGACTCCTGTAAGTGCAGCAATTCTGTGTATTGCTTATATTTCGGGTTTAATTGCAGCGTCGGTTGCTTGGGGAGGATATGTTGGACTAGCAGGAGGTTTGCTTGCAGCCGTTGGAGTGAAGCAGATTTGGCGAACCGGACCTAAACGTTGGGTTTGGGTGACAGCCGGGATTATCTGGTTTTTTGCCAGTCTTTATCTGCAATGGCGATCGCCCTTACCTCAAGCCAATGATATCAGCCGTTTCATCTCCACTGAAACGCAAACACAGGTGGTACAAGTAGAAGGGAAATTAACGCGCGAACCCCGCTTAACCCGTTCGGGGCGATCGCAATTCTTCCTCCAAGCTAATCAGCTTTCTCAGGCGAACGCAACCCAAAGCGTTACGGGTCAAGTTTATATTACGGTTCCCTTACTGCAAGCAACGGGACTGCATCAAGGTCAAACTGTTCGCGTTACAGGTCGTCTTTACTTACCTCAACCGGCGGCTAATCCAGGGGCATTTGATTTTCAAGCATACCTGAAAAAGTCGGGCGTGTTTGCCGGATTAGTGGGTCGTCAAGTAGAACCCTTAGAACCCCCTCCTCAGTGGGGATGGTGGCACATTCGTCAAGTGATTGTGCGTTCCCATCTCCAGGGGTTAGGAATTTCCACTGGACCTTTAGTGAGTTCGATGGTGATGGGACGACAGGCGGTAGACTTGTCTTATCCAATTCGCGATCGCTTTATTCAAGTTGGACTCGCTCATATCCTAGCGGCTTCTGGGTTTCATGTTTCCTTGCTGTTAGGCTTAGTTTTAGTCCTTACCCGTCGCTTATCCAGTCGGCTTCAGTTTAGCGTAGGACTCGCTACTTTATTAGTTTTCGTTGGGTTAACAGGGCTACAGCCTTCGGTTGCAAGAGCCGCTTTAATGGGGTTTGGGACGTTAATTGCTTTAGTCTTAGACCGACAAGTCAAACCGTTAGGGTCTTTATTGCTAACGGCAACCTTACTATAGCAATCCCAAATCAGTTATGAGAAGCAGCCGTAGGTAAAAAGTTTTGAAAAATCAAAGATTTGACGGTGGGTAGCAAACTCAAATAAGAACTTAGCCACATTAAACGATGTACACAAATGATA
>NZ_MJGC01000019.1 GCF_001746915.1 Desertifilum tharense IPPAS B-1220 | reverse complement strand
ATTAGGAGTTGGGGGTTGGGGAAGAAGGGAGTTGGGAATTAGGAGTTGGCAATTGGGAGTTGGGAATTGGGAGTTGGGGGTTGGGGAAGAAGGGAGTTGGGAATTAGGAGTTGGGAGTTGGGAATTGGGAAGAGGAGGGGAAGTTCCTGGTTTAGGAGGAGCTAGACCCTGATGAATTGATGTCTTTCTTAATATTAAGATTTTTTTAACTTTTCCTGGTGTAAGCCTTCATTTCGGAGGCTTTTCTGTTATAAAACTTTATAAAAAGTCTGCTTTTTAGTACCCTTCGCGTAACAGATCCTGGAACGCTGAAGCCTTGACTGTCTGCGCGATCGCCTGACTTCACTTAGCTTAAAGAAAGCTTGTATTTCTTTAAATACTTTCCGTAATCTATCGATCGTCGCTTCCAATAATCTAGTGATAGAATCGAGCAGAGATTTTGAAGCCAACCTCAAGATACGAGCAAACTACTCTTTAAAGATCGGTATTTTTATCGAAGTGCTTATGAAATTTTTGTGATACAGGGCGGTAAACTCTCACAAGATTATTTAGGGGTGACAATAATGAACGAAGGTGAAATTTTACAACTGTACCAACGGGGCGAACGTAACTTTCGCGGAGCCGATCTTAAAGCCGCAAACTTAATTTCAGCAACCCTTGCTCAGGCTGACTTTTCCGGTGCAACGCTACAAGACGCATCCTTAGCCAGAGCCTATTTAGAACGGTGTTACTTATTAGAAGCAAACCTCAATGGTGCATTTCTGTACGGTGCAGATTTACGCTTTGTGAAGCTAAAAAATAGCCAACTGATTCAAGCCGATTTAACCAAAGCCGATCTAAGCGGTTCGCACCTAGCGCGAGTCGATCTCAGAGGTGCCAAATTAAGCGGCGCAATTTTGCGTTGGGTAAGCCTGTACGGTGCCAATTTATCCGGCGTCAATCTCTGTGGAGCCAACCTTAATAGTATTAATCTACGCAGTGCTAATTTAGCAGGTGCAAACCTTAATTGGACAAACCTGAGCGGCGCAAGATTAAGCGGAGCCAACTTAAAAGGCGCTCAACTCAATGGGGTGAATCTTAGAGGTGCGTGGTTAAATGGTTTGGAACTAGACCATGTGAACCTTAGCGGGATGGAACTCAATGACGTTAGACTCAGCGGCGCGAACTTAAAAGGCGCAGACTTAACCGGAAGCAACCTCAGCGACGCCATGATGCGCTGTACCCAGCTAGAGGGCGCTAATCTCAAAAATGCGAACCTACACGCCAGCAATCTTAAAGGCGGAAAGTTGATCCAAGCCGATATGATGCGAACCGATCTGCGAGAAGCCGATCTACGCAACGCAGATTTAAGAGATGTCAATCTTAATTTAGCAAACCTCGCCGGGGCTGACTTAAGTGGCGCAAATTTAAGCGGCGCTTACCTCTGGGGAGCGAATTTAGATGGAACTTGCTTGCGGGGAGCCAATTTGACAGGAGCGAGTTTGCGAAGCGCAATTTTGAGAGGAGCCGATTTAACGGATGCCATTTTAGTGGGTACAACTCTAAGCGACGATACACTTTGCGCCTAGTCCGCATTTACCCAATTGAAGCTTGAACCTTTCAATCCAGAGATAGAGAGGTTTTTACCGATGCCCGGAAAAACCTCTCAGCGTCGCAAACAATTCTCTCTTAATAGTGATGTTAATGCCGAACTCGGAACTTTACCATTAACTTAAGTTTTTATCAACAGCGATTTTACTAGGGTTTTAACTATGACCGCTATTAGTTCCCAAAGCGATCGCTTTCAAGAATCTCCCATTTATGACGCCGTTGCCAATATAGCGCGATCGCGTCAGATTACCGAAAGCGAGCAAGCCATCTTCCGTAAAGCCTTTTTAGGAACGCCTCTGAGCGAAGAAGAACATCGGCATATCAACCGCCTCTACCGCCTGCTGCGTCGGGGCAAAATTGAACTAGAACCCGCATCTACCCCCAACACCCTGCAAGCTCATTACAACTAGAGCGCGCAATTGGGGTGCATCTGCCCATACAAACTCGCGAAACATCCGCAGCTCCCCCAGGCACAATACCCGCAACCGTCCAGGAATCCAGCATTAACCGGCAAGAGTATTTTGGCGTTTAACAATAATCATACTATCGCCCACCACCGGACTGCGAGCCACCAAAGCACCTTGCGGATCGGTAATTTCCAGACGAGCAAAATCTAAATTTTTAGCCTGCTTGAGCATCTCATCTGCCAGTTGATTTTGCCGTTGAGAAGCCAAAGTATACCAATCTGGACTAACTCGCACAACCAGCAAACTTTGTGCAAAATCCGCTTGCAAAGAACTAATCAACCCATCTGCATATTCCTGTGTCACCGTTGCAACTTGCTCTTGAATCGTTGCAATCAGCCGTTGTTCTGGCGTTAACATCGGCGCGGGAGGGGGTGCAATCTTCACCGGAACAGGGGGTTTCGGTGCGGTTAACTCAGGCGGAGTAATATTTTTAGGCGTTGGCGTTGGTTTAGGCGTTGGAGAAGGAAGCACCGTCACAGGGGGTTCTTCCGGTTCCTCAATCATCGGGGGGATAGGTTCTGCTATCGGTGGAGTGGGTTCAATCTCTTCAACTGGCGGAGATACTGCCACTGGAGAAGGTTGCTTCACCACTTCTACCGGTGGAGAAGGCGGAACCTCAGCCACCTCTGGAGGTTGACTCGGAAGAATAGCCACCACAACCCCCAAAACCACCACAATGACTCCGGTTAGGATGCCACTTAATGCCAAATCCGACAGCTTTTGGTTCAGCGTTGCAGGGAGAAAACTACGAATTCTGTTAAGTAAAACATCCCACCACCTCAAGATTCCGACTCTAGCTTCGGCTTCCGTTGCAGGTTCGGGAGGGGTTTCTAATTTTTCAATGGTTTGTTCGAGTAACCCAATAATTGCCCGCAAAAACTTAATCGTCTGCGTTCTAGGAAACGATAAAGAAGGTTTTGGCGAAGGTTGGGGAGTCGGTAACGGGGTTTCTGGCTGATCCTGGGACATAGCTCCTCACAGGTGGCGCTCCCTAAGAATTTAACTGAAAAGGGGTCTGGGGGGAAGAGGATGGGGAGATGGGGGGATGGGGAGGTGGGGGGAAAAGAGGGCTGAGTGCGAAATGTTGTTGTGCTAGCTTGGCTTGGTGCGTAGCAGTGTGCTGAGTCGAAAGTGCTGTAGCTTGCACACCAAGTAGCGGTGTTCTAAGTAGGTATCTGGAACAATAGCCAATTTACCTTTATTCTCCCCATCCTTCTTCCCCAACTCCCCATTCCCTTGTTTCCCCCATCCTTCTTCCCCAACTCCCAACTCCCTTCTTCTCCCCATCCTTCTTCCCCAACCCCTAACTCCCAACTCCCAACTCCCAACTCCCTTCTTCCCCAACCCCCAACTCCCAACT
>NZ_MJGC01000018.1 GCF_001746915.1 Desertifilum tharense IPPAS B-1220 | reverse complement strand
TCAACTGAAAAATCATCCACAGACGCGCCATACCCCCATCCTCTTATTCCCCAACCCCCAACTCCTAACTCCCAACTCCCTTCTTCTTCCCATCCTCACCTTTACTAACTAGCGATAAATTATGAGTTATCAATTTTCAGAAAGCGAAGTAGTCAGCCCATCTTCTACCTCAAACTCACACCATAAACCTGTGATTGTGAGGTTGGAGAATATCTCTAAAGTTTATGGGATGGGAGATATAGAGGTTCGGGCTTTAGAAGATGTGAGTTTGACGGTAGAACAGGGCGAATATTGCTCCATTATGGGGCCGTCGGGTTCTGGGAAATCCACGGCGATGAATGTGATTGGCTGCTTGGATCGTCCTTCGAGTGGGAGTTATTATCTCGATGGGGTGGATGTGGCGAAAATGCCGTCTAACCAACTGGCGCAAATTCGCAACCAGAAGTTAGGGTTTGTGTTTCAGCAGTTCCACTTGCTCTCGCAGCTAACGGCGCTAGAGAATGTTACCTTACCGATGGTATACGCGGGGATGCCTGCAAAGGAACGCACAGAACGGGCGGCTGAGGCGTTAAGGCGGGTGGGTTTGGAAAACCGAATGCAGAACAAGCCAACTCAGCTATCGGGGGGACAGCAACAACGGGTGGCGATCGCCCGTGCTATTGTCAATAGACCTGTATTATTACTCGCCGATGAACCGACTGGAGCGCTAGATACGAAAACGACTCAGGAAGTGATGGATATTTTCAGCGAACTGAATGCAGCCGGGATGACAGTGGTGATGGTAACGCACGAACCCGATGTCGCCAGACAAACGCAGCGCATTGTTTGGTTCCGCGATGGTAAGGTTCTTCACCCCCATTTAACTCCAGACGATCTACATGAGGCGGTATCTTAGGGAAAGTTGGGAAACAAACCGTTAAGACTTGTAGATTTCACGGTTCTATGGAAACCACGCAAGCTACGACTTTAAAGGATTTAGCTGTTCAATTAGCTCTGGCTGGTCGTTCCCAAGAAGCTGATGCTACCTTTGCTGAGGCTCTAGTGGCTACTCGTGAGATTAAAGGGAAATCTAGCAGAGCGATCGCGCTATGTCAACTAGCGACAGCCTTAGCTCAAGCCCATCGTTACCCAGACGCAGAGGCTCTATTGGTGGAAATTCCCCTGATGATTCACTCTCTGCGTCCTATTTCTAGCCAGGAAAATGTCCGCTGTGCTATGGCTCTAGCTCTGGCTCAAATCGGACAGTTTCCCCAAGCGATGGAGATAGCTCGCTCTTTACAGCAAGAGTTGCCTCGGCTGGATGCTATTAAAGGTGTAGCGAAACTTCTCGCTCAAGCCGGACAATTTTCCCAGGCGGCTGATGCGATCCGGTTAATTCCGGGTTATCGCCAGGTACCTGCTTTGGGGGAACTGGGGGTGCAATTGATTCAAGCGGATCGTTGTGATGAAGCAGCGGCGATCTTTGCTGAAGCTAGAAAAGTGGCTGCTGGGTTGGAACGTTGGTCGATTTATGGGTTGGTGAGTTTATCCAAAATTTTGACTCAAGTGGATCGCCTTCAGGAAGTAGAGGCTGTTCTGACGGAGGCGAAGGCTTTGGTTGACTTGATTGGAGATGAGGTCATTCGGGAGAATAGCTTGGAGAAGTTGGCGCTGGCTTTGTCTGAGGTAGGACGTTTTGAGGAGGCGATCGCGATCGCACGGACTTTAAGCTATCCCTCTTGGCCGGAAAAGACACTCCGGGAAGTTGTTGCGATGATGGCAAAGGTCGGAGAATTCTCCCAGGCAAAAGAACTAGCAGATTCAATTCCCATTAATGGCTATCGGGGAGAAGCGCTTCAGAAGTTAGGAGAAGCTATGAGTTTGGCAGGCCATCCACAGGCAGAGGCGGTTGTGGCAGAAGCTAAGACCACCTTAGCAATTGCTTGGAAGGCTTACTATGAGGCGATCGCTGATGAGTTGGACTGAGGGTTTGATTGCTTGATCTTTGAGAAAATTGACATCCGACAAGCAGAGGGATTTTACTGTCCAATTACTTGGGTTGAATTGCTTTGTTACCCTGGTCTAACCGAAGAACAAGCCAATGAAGTGCGAGAATTTTTAAGGCTAATTAACTGCGTATCATTGACCGAAGCGGTTTTAGATACTGCGGCGATAATTAGACGAACTTATCGCTTAAAACTGGCTGATGGTATCATTGCTGCTTGTGCTTTAGTCACCGGATGTATTTTGGTGACTCGCAGCGTTGATGATTTTAAGCGCATTGACGGGTTAAGTTTATGGAATCCATTTGATAAGTGATGTCGTCAAGAAACCAGGTTTCTGGAAATTTGGCTACAATAGTATCAACTCTTACCCTCTCCTCAAGATGACATTCACCACCGATACTCCTGATAACTTGGCAATACCTAGACATTGATGCTCAAAATCAGGCAACCATTGCCCAGAGCCGCGTTTCAGTTGCCCAACTGATTCAAGAAAAACACGCCCACGGGTGGAGTTTATTCAGTACATTTATAAACAAACCTATCTGGCGTCATAATTTCTATAGATTGAAAAGGATTTAACACTAATAAATCCAAATATCCTGTAATGAGGAGATTAGCATTACCACTAACAGCCAGTTCTAAAAATTTATTGTCTTTTTTATCTCTGCAAATTGTGATTGTTTCTGTAATCTTGACTAATTGGCAGGAATTGATGAATTTAATTAAAAACAGTTGTTTTTCTTCCGGAGAAATATATTTCTCAAACTTGGGACGATTCAGAACTTGTCCTAATTCACTTAAAGTTGCTTCAGAGTATAAAATTATTCCTTGTTCTTCCGCTAACTCTAACGCCCGAAATGGAACTGATGATTTAAACAGCAAAGCACTGATTAATACATTGGTATCAATGACCAATCTACTGGTCATTGTCATCGTCTAAAATATCTTGTAAAATTTCTGGGGTTAAGCCTCGTTGTTGTGCTTTGTCTGAAATTTCTGCCATCACCTCAGTTAAACGCTTGTCATATAAATTTCCTCGTAAAAATAACTGAACAATATGACTTAACTGTTTCTGAATTTCCGGGTTAGCCTGTTCAAATGCTGCCTTAATCTCTTCATCAACCTGAAGAATAATACTAGCCATAGTTTTCTTGTCAATTGGCAATTTAGGCTTTGCCCCAATTATAGCATTACATCACGCCCCGCTTTAGCCATCCCCCGTTACGGTGCTTGTCCCCCAACCCCTCGCGCTGGTGGCGACTGCCGCAATACCTAGTTACTCAGAAACTCCTAGATATTTTACCGAATAAGTAGGTGGTCTTAATTAAGTGTAAAATAGAAAAAGTAGTTATCCAGGTGCGATCGCTTTATGCCAGCTCGCTTAAAAATTCGGCTAACTGAGCCGGAAGAGGAAGAACTCTCAAAGTTAACTTA
>NZ_MJGC01000017.1 GCF_001746915.1 Desertifilum tharense IPPAS B-1220 | reverse complement strand
TCTGATTGCTGATGTACTTAACGGTCTGTCGATTCATCTTTCCAGGTGGAAGACTTTGCCTCCCTCCCCGGTTGATGCTTTTTATCACTCTAACTCCTCCTAATCGTAAAATACCTACACCTGTCAGATCTCCCCATCTCCCCATCCCCCCATCCTCTTTTCACTCAGCACTCAGCACTCACTCGACTGGTGCCAATTCCCAACTCCGGGTTCTCTCTTGAGCAACATAGTAGCTGGCAACTAAACCCACCGTCAGCCACCAGAGGGTATTGACTTCAGGACGGTACCAGACGGTATCCACGGCACCATGTCCTAACATTCCGAGCAAAATGGCTAGCGCTGCGATTAACCAATAGCCATCGCGGTTGGTTTGATTTCTCAGCCGTTGTAGTTGAATTCCGCCTTGGGTGAAGGTGACAAGCAGCAGCCACAAAAAGGCGGTGAAACCGACAATTCCGGTTTCCACCAACACTTCTAAGAAAATTGAGTAGGCGCTTAAAGCCGTATAGCGCGGGCGTTGAAATAGGGGATAAATCCGGTTAAAAGCGGTATTACCAGGGCCAATTCCGAGGATAGGGCGATCGCGGATCATATCAATCACTGCCGCCCACACATTCATCCGAAAATTATTACTACTATCGCGCCGCCCCATAAACATGGTTGAAACGCGGTTGCGGACGGGTTCGACAAACAGCACCGCCATCAAAATTAAGCCCACTACCGCCCCTAAAGCAATGGGGAAAGACCACGTTCGCCAAAAGGGGGACATCCGAGGCTGCCACCAATAAATCAGCAAGCTGGAAAATCCAATTAAAGCGACTGCAACGCCAATCCATCCGCCTCGGCTATCGGTAAAAATCATGCAGAGGGTGTTGCAAACCAGCATTGTAGCCGCTAGGAGTTTGGGAAACCAACCACGCCATACAAAAATCGCCGCTAAACTGAGGAGGATGGCGGGTAGGAGATAGCCTGCTAATAAATTCGGATTGCCCAGATAACTGTAAACGCGAATGGTTCGACCCGCCACAGAAGTCGGATCGGACCAAGTGGCGAGTTGAGCAGCGCCAAAGATACGCTGGCGAATGCCATACACGCTGACGATCAGCGCCACATGAAGATAGAGAACAATCAGCCAGTTTCGCAAGCGCGGCGATCGCAAAACTCGCGAGACTAAGGCAAACAGCAACAGATATAGGGTTAACTTAATCCACCCGGTAAAGGCCGCCGCTTTAACTGGGGAAAGTGCTGTGGCCACGGTTGCGATCGCCCAATAGAGCAACACTAACAAATGGATCGGCGTAAAAAAGGGCTTTAAGCCGCCCGCCTCCTGAGATCCTTCCCACCCAGGGCTATCCGAAAGCGTCAATAACAGCCAGAATAGCGCGATCGCTCCTAGCAATACTCCAATTAATGAACTCGAAACAAACGGTGCGAGTCCAAACACTAAGCTGACTAGCCCCAGACCAATAAAGTCTGCGTGCTGCATCAACCAACTACTTTGACGCCAAGCATAAAGCAGCCCTACAAGTCGATGTAGATAGCTACCATATTGCCACTCTCGAAGCCTTACCCCTTGGAGTGTCACGTATTGCCACACGAAGTTATCCATCGTCAGTTCACAGTCATAGCGTGCATTCGATGTCCATTGTGGGCCGTCATTTGTTCCTTGTCTATGGGAAGAAATCTAGCACGCTCAGAGCGCTCATTGCGCGCCTTCCCAGCAAGCCATATCCGGCAAGGTCACGACATAACGATAACCTGCCTCCAGAGAACCCTGCATGGAAATTTGCCCGCCATGCGAATGCACCAGCAAGCGACTGAGGATTAACCGCAGGTTTTCACCACTATTACTGATGTTGCCCTCATCAAATGGTTCTTCGCTCAAATCCTCCTCTGGCATCGGTTCCGAGACAGTCAAACGCTGAGGTTCTAAAGGACTGAGCAACAATTCGCAGGCGGCTGCATCTGCATTCCTCGACGGCACGCCCACGGGAACTGCTTCTAGGGGAGTATCGATTTCATCAATGGGTAAGCCTTCGCCCAACCAAGGATGAGAAACCAACACCGTAATATTCAAGCCGTTATTTTTCCGCGAAACATGCAGGCGAACGATACTTTCCGTTGAAGCCGATTGGATAACGCTGGAAACTAAATGATAGAGAATTTGCCGCACAATCGACTTATCCAATAACCAAATCCGGTTTCCAGGCTCAACCGTGAGGCGTAGCTTCTGTTCCCGTCGTTTGGCGATATGTTCTAGGCTATTGATTGCCTGTTGGCAGAGCATTTCAATATCGACTGAAGCAATTTTTAACTCTGGTGTTTGCGGATCGCTAATCCCCAATTCCAGAATTTCATTGACCAAAGACAGCAAATACTGACCGCTGTGATGAATAATATCGAGATATTCTTTTTGCTTATGAGTCAGCGGCCCAAAGGTTTCGCGCCCCAGAACGCTAGCCATCCCCATCACAGAGGTTAAGGGGGTTCTTAGCTCTTGAGTGAGTTGATTTAAAAGGTCAATTTTGACTTTAGCCGTGGTCTGTTGATGAGCGCTGCGGGCAGAGAGGGCAAAGCTTGGAGAGTTCCCAGAGTCTGCTAATATCTCAGCTTGAGGAGAGAATTCTAAGAGCGGATCGAGCTTATCGGTGGGTTCTAAAACCGGAAGCGTCCCTTTAAGCAAGCAATTGCGCTCAAATTCGCTAATACTCCAACGAGCAGTTAACTCTAGATACTCGATATCGCGATGCACAAAATTGCGCGGATCTAGATCCATCACCGCTAGGGTGCCTAGACAGTGACCGCTAGAGGAAAAAACAGGTACGCTCAGGTAAGCGCGGATGCCGTAATGCTGCACAAGAACGCTATTGCTCGTGCTGGGATCGACACTGGTATCAGAAATGGCGATCGCTTTGCGGTTTTCCACAACTTGCGTACAAAACGATTCGCGACGTGGCAAGCTGCGGTTGGCGGCTAACTCGTTCATTAACCCCAAACGCGATAACCCGACAGCGGCTTTGAACCACTGGCGATCGCGATCCATGATGCTTAAAATACAGATCGGGGCTTGCAAAAAGTGCGCGGCTGTTTGCGTCGCCTCTTCAAACACAGGAATACTACCGATTTCTAATAGGCCCAGTTGGGCGATCGCGCTCAAGCGTTGTTGCTCTCGATCTAGTGCATTCATACCGTTAAGCTGGCATAAAAGTCTATTTTGAGGATCTATCATTCAATCCCCCCCTCTATATGTGCTAATCCAAAGTCCCTAACCTATCGAAGGTTAGCGCTCTCTAATACAAGCATTCCCAATTTCTCGAATTGACAAACAATTTAGCCCAGAATCCGGGGAATTTACGGAGACGGGGAAGAAGGGAGTTGGGAATTGGGAGTTAGGGGTTGGGGAAGAAGGGAGTTGGGAGTTGGGAGTTGGGGGTTGGGGAAGAAGGGAGTTGGGAGTTGGGAGTTAGGGGTTGGGGAAGAAG